>NZ_JBEXPJ010000084.1:0-35751 GCF_040611995.1 Lentzea sp. NPDC006480 | reverse complement strand
AAGGACCTGCGCGACAAGCTGCAGCCGGCCGAGCTCAAGAAGCTGGTCGACGCGTACACCACCTCCGCGGTGAACCTGTACACCTACCTCGCCGATTTCGTCCTGTTGGAGAGGACGAAAGCGCCCCGCGTACCGTCCGGAACTAGGGGTTTAGCGCTTCGGTTACCGAGGCTGGGCCCACCAGGGGGACGTCCGGCGAGAGGCCGTCGGTCTCCTCGATGAGGATCGGCTTCACCTCGTGCGGCTGGATCTCGCCGGAGCGGATCTGTTCGACGTAGTGGCACGCGACCTTGTGGCCCGGCTTGAGTTCCCTCAGGACAGGGCGTTCGGTGTCGCAGCGGGACGCCTGCCGCCACGGGCAGCGGGTGTGGAACCGGCAGCCGGTGGGCGGGTTCGCGGGCGACGGGAGGTCGCCGGCGAGCAGGATCCGTTCGCGCCGGTCCTCGACCACGGGGTCGGGCACCGGGATCGCCGACAGCAGCGCCCGCGTGTACGGGTGCAGCGGCTCGGCGTAGAGGTCCTCGGAGGTGGCCTCCTCGACCAGCCCACCGAGGTACATCACGCCCACGCGGTCGGAGATGTGCTTCACGACCGCGAGGTCGTGCGCGATCACCAGATAGGTCAGGCCGAACTGCTTCTGCAGCTCTTCCAGCAGGTTCACGACCTGGGCCTGCACCGACACGTCCAGCGCGGACACCGGTTCGTCGGCGACGATCAGGTCCGGGTTGAGCGCCAGCGCCCGCGCGATGCCGATGCGCTGCCGCTGACCGCCCGAGAACTCGTGCGGGTACTTGCGCAGCGCGGTGGACGGCAGGCCCACGGCCGTCAGCAGCTCGCGGAGCCGCTTCGACGTGGACTCCTTGCTCTTGTCCAGGTCGTGCGCCCGCAGGCCCTCGACCAGGATCGACTCCACGGACTGGCGCGGGTCGAGTGAGGACAGCGGGTCCTGGAACACCATCTGGATCCGGCGCCGCATCTTGCGCAGCTCCTCGCCCTTCAGCGAGGAGAAGTCCTGCCCGTCGAAGATCATCTTGCCGTCGGTGGGCTCGTTGAGCCGCAGCATCGCCCGCCCGAGGGTGGACTTGCCGCAGCCGGACTCGCCGACCAGGCCGTACGTCTCGCCGCGCTTGATCTCGAGGTCGACACCGTCGACCGCGTAGACGTAGCCGACGGTGCGGTCCATGAACACGCCCCGCTTGATCGGGAAGTGCACCTTCATGTCCTGCACCGAAACCAGGGTCTCGCTCATACCTGCACCTCCTCGGCGGCGGGAGTTCCCGGCACCACCGGGTTGTGGCAGCGCAGCAAGCGCCCCAGCTGGTCCTCCTCGGGTGGCGTGACCTGCACGCAGATGTCGAGCGCGTTCGGGCACCGCGGCGCGAACGCGCACCCCTCCGACCACGGGATGTTGTCGGCGACCGAACCCTTGATCGGCGTCAGCTTCGAGTGACGAGCCGCGTCGAGCCGCGGGATCGAGGCCAGCAGGCCGTGCGTGTACGGGTGGCGCGGCTCGGCGAAGAGCTTGTGCCGCATGGCCTTCTCGACCACCTTGCCGGCGTACAGCACGTTCACCTCGTCGCACAGGCCCGCGACGACACCCAGGTCGTGGGTGATCATCACGAGCGCGGTGCCGAGGTCCTGCACCAGTTCCTTCATCAACGACAGGATCTGGGCCTGGATGGTCACGTCCAGCGCCGTCGTCGGCTCGTCCGCGATCAGCAGCTTCGGCCGGCACGCCAGCGCGATGGCGATGAGCGCGCGCTGCCGCATCCCGCCGGAGAGCTGGTGCGGGTACTCCTTGAGCCGCCGGTTCGGGTCCGGGATGCCGACCTTGTCCAGCAGGTCCTTCGCCTCGATCATGGCTTCCTTGCGGGGCATGCCGCGGTGCCGTTCGAGCACCTCGGTGACCTGCAGGCCGATCGGGACGACGGGGTTGAGCGAGGACAGCGGGTCCTGGAAGACCATGCCGAGCTCGCTGCCGCGCTTGTCGCGCATCTGCTTGTCCGACAGCTTCAGCAGATCCGTGCCGTCGTAGGTCACGCTGCCGGTGACCACGGCGCCGCGCTTGGGCAGCAGACCCATGATCGCCAACGAGGTCACGGACTTGCCGCAGCCCGACTCGCCGACGAGGCCGACCGTCTGGCCGGGTTCGACGTCGAAGCTGACGCCGTCGACCGCGCGGAACGGTTCCTCGCCCCTGCGCTGGAACACGACGGTGAGGTCACGTACTTCGAGCAGTGCCACGACGACTCACCGCCTGTTCTTCGGGTCGAGGGCCTCGCGCAGGGTCTCACCCATGAGCGTGAAGCCGAGCGCGACGATGATGATGCAGATCGCGGGGTACGCGGCGAGCTGCGGATGCGTGTCGAACACGTTCTGCACGTCACCCAGCATCTGCCCCCACTCCGGGATCCGGTCGTCCGGGTTGCCGAGGCCGAGGAACGACAGCGCCGCGGCCTCGATGATCGCGGTCGCCAGCACCAGCGTGGACTGCACGATCACCGGGCTGAGCGAGTTCGGCAGCATGTGCCGGAACACGATCGCGCCCTTCTTCACGCCGAGCGCGGTCGCCGCCAGCACGTGGTCGCTGTGCCGTTGCGCGAGCATCGAGCCTCTGAGCAACCGGGCGAACACCGGGATCTGCACGATCGCGACCGCGAGGATCACGGTGAACTGGCTGGGCTTCGCGAACATCGCCGCGATCGAGAACGCGAGCAGCAGCGACGGCAGCGAGAGCATGACGTCGACGAGTCGCATGACGGCCGAGTCGACCCAGCCGCCGATCGCGCCGGCCAGCGTGCCGAGGATCAACCCGCCGGTCAGGCCGATCAGCGTCGCACCGACACCGACGATCAGCGTCTGCTGCGAGCCGACCAGCAGGCGCGACAGGAAGTCGCGGCCCTGCAGGTCGCCGCCGAGCGGGTGGCCCGGCTGCGAGGGCGGGATCTCGTTGCGCGCCTTGACGACCTGGTCGATCAGCATCTGGTCGGACGGGCTGTGCGGCGCGAGCCACGGCGAGATCAGCGAGACCACGATGAAGATGCCGATGATCACCGCGCCGGTGAGGAACACCGGGCTGCGGCGCAGCCTCTTCCACGCACTCGCGGCGAGCGAGACGCCCGCGCTCTCGGCGAGGTCGTCGATCTTTTCCTTCTTGGAAACACCAAGTGCCACAGCGCTCACCTCGTCCTGATGCGCGGGTCGATGAGCGCGTACGAGAGGTCGACCAGGAGGTTGACCACGACGTAGACGATCGTGGCCATGATGATCAACAACAGCAGCACCGGGTAGTCGCGTCGTTCGAACCCGATGGCGAGCGCCTGGCCGACCCCCGGGATCGAGAACACCTTCTCGGTGAGCACCGCGCCGGAGAGCAGCGCACCGGTCTGCAGACCGATCGTCGTCACGACCGGCAGCATCGCGTTGCGCAGCACGTGCCGGCGGCGGATCACCTGAGCGGTGAGGCCCTTGGACTCGGCGGTGCGCACGAAGTCCTCGTCGAGCACGTCGAGCACGGCCGCGCGGGTGATCCGGAAGATCACCGCGAACGGGATCGTGGCGAGCGCGATCGAGGGCAGGATCAGGTGTTCCAGCGCGTCGAACGTCGCATCCCACTCACCGGTGAGAACGCCGTCCAGGGTGAAGAACCCGGTGACGCGGGTGGCGTTGATGTCTCCCTGCCGGCCCTGCGACGGCAGGCCGAGCCCGACCGACGCCGCGTCCTTGAGCACATAGGCGAGGAAGAACACCGGCACGGCCACGCCGATGAGCGAGCCGATGACGCTGAGGTTGTCGAACCAGCCGCCGCGGCGCTTCGCGGCGAGGTATCCGAGCGGGACGCCGACCGCGATCGCGATGACGATCGCGAAGAAGCTGAGCTCGATCGTCGCGGGGAACCGCTGGATGAAGATGTTGAGCGCGGAGTCACCGGGCTGGACACCGGTGGAGACGCCGAAGTCGCCGGTCGCCGCGCGACCGAGGAACTTGAAGTACTGGACGAAGATCGGCTGATCGAGGCCGAGCTGCTTGGTGAGTTCGGCTGCCTTCTCCGGGGTAGAGCGATCTCCCAGGAGGGCCGAGACCGGCCCTCCTGGGAGAAGTCGCATCCAGGAGAAGAGCAGCAGCGAGAGCACCAGCACCACGCCGACCAGCTGAATCAGCCGTCGAATCGTGTAGCGGAGCACTTGAGCTACCCCGTTGTTCTCTTGTGGTGGGAGCTGGTCCGCTCAGCCCTTGGAGGCCGAGCCGAACTTCTCGTCGGTCAACGGGCTCGGGACGACACCCTTGATGTCCGACTTCAACACCAGAGCGGGCGGGGAGTGCGAGATCGGGATCGCGGGGAGGTACTCCTCCATGATCCGCTTGTTCAGGCCCTCGTAGAGCGACTTGCGCTTGTCCTTGTCCGGCTCGGCGTTGGCCTTGGCCAGGTCGTCGGCGAGCGTCTTGCCCCACGCGGACACACCGGTGTGGAAGCGGTTGTCGGTGCGGCCGAAGAACGTGCCGACCCAGTTGACGGGCTGGCCGTTGTCACCGGTCCAGCCGAGCAGGAACAGGTCCGGGATGCCCTGGTCGACGTCGGTCAGGTAGCCACCGTTCCACGGCTTGGTGACCACGTCGATCTTGATGCCGGCCTTCTGCAGGTCGCCGGAGATCGCGCCGAACAGGTCCTTCGGGGACGGCATGTACGGGCGGGTGACCTCGGACGGCCAGTAGAACTTCAGCGTCAGGTCGGACGCACCGGCCTCTGCCAGCAGCGACTTGGCCTTGGCCAGGTCGTACGGGGCGGCCTTCAGGTCCTTGTTGTAACCGGCGACGGTGTCCGGCATGAACTGCGTCGCGACCTTGGCACCCTCGGGCAGCTGCGACTTGACCAGCTGCTCGCGGTTGATCGCGTACTGCAGGGCCTGGCGGACCTTGAGGTCGGCGAGCTTCGGGTTGTTCTTCTGGTTGATGCCCAGGTAGAACACGTTGAACGCCGGGCGGATCGCGACGTTGAAGCCGTCGGACTTCAAGCCGGCCCAGTCAGCCGCGTTCGGCAGGTCGTACCCGTCGATGTCGCCGGCCTTGATCGCCTGCTTGCGGGCGGTCTCGTCCGGGATGATCTTGAAGACGATCTTGTCCAGCTTGGCCTTCGTACCCCAGTAGTCGTCGTTGCGGACGAGCTCCACGGTGTTGTTGGCCTTGTCGTACTTGCCGAACTTGAACGGGCCCGTGCCGGTCGGGTGCTCGTTCGCGTAAGCCGGGTAGGTGAACGCGTCACCGGCGGCCTGGACGTTGTCCGCGTCGTACTTCTTCAGCGCCTCGGGGCTCGACATCGAGAACGAGGTGAAGCCGAGGACGTCCGGGAACTGCGAGTTGACCTCGGCCAGTTCGATGACGGCGGTCTTCGCGTCCTTGGCCGTGCACGACTTGTACAGCGAGGGCTTGTCCGGCGTGTCCTTGAACCCGCCGAAGTTGTCCAGCCAGTACTGCGAGACGGCGTCGGACTGGCCGGCGCCCTTCTGGTTGTACCAGCGCTCGAAGTTGAAGCAGACGGCCTCGGCGTTGAAGGCGGTGCCGTCGTGGAACTTCACGCCCTCCTTGAGGGTGAACGTCCACGTCTTCGCGTCGGAGCTGGACTCCCACTTGGTGGCCAGCGCGGGCTCTACCTCGGCAGTGCCGGGCTTGAATCCGACCAGGCCTTCGAACATCTGGCGAGAGACCCGGAAGGTCTCGCCGTCCGTCGCGTAGAACGGGTCGAAGAGCTTCGGTGCGCCGGCAGCGCCGAAGGTGAGCGTGCCGCCCTCCTTGCCGCCACCACCAGAGTCGCGCTGGGATTGCGCGCAACCGGACAGGGCCAGCGCGCTGACGCTGAGGAAGCCGATCGCGGCAACCCAACGGCGGCGAGCCGTTACTGAGTGGACCATCAAACACCCCTTGGACAATCCGCACATCTCACGGTGTGGTCGCCGACCATAACCGTTGTTCATACCCCTCCCGAGGTAACTCAGGTCACGATCCGGCCACTAGACCAGGCATTCTGATACGTCCGGCGCATGCCCGCTGACCCAACGTGAGCACGGCAGATGCGTCGAACGCTCTCCTAGGCTGTAGAAACAACAACGACACGCGGAGGAGGTCGCATGAGCAGGCAGGTCGAGTTCCGCGTCCTCGGCCCTCTGCAGGTCCTCCTCGACTCCGAACCACTGCTGGTGCGCGCCGGTCGTCAACGGGCGCTGCTGGTGTCGTTGTTGCTGCGTGCGGGCACTTCGGTGTCCGTGGACGAGCTCGCCGGGAACGTGTGGGGTGACGACCCGCCGGCCCGTGCTCGTGCCACTTTGCAGACCTACGTGATGCGCCTCAGACAGCTGCTCGGGCCGTCGGTGCCGATCAGAACCGTTCCAGACGGGTATCTGATCGATGTCGACGAGAAGACGATCGACCTGATGCGCTTCGAGCCGTTGATCGAACAGGGCGAGCAGGAGCGCGCCGCGGGCAACCTGCAGGCCGCCTCGGCCGCGTTCGCCGCCGCGCTGGGGCTCTGGCGGGGTCCGGCGCTGGTCGACGTGCCGTCGGAGATCCTGCACCGCGACGAGGTGCCGCGGTTGAACGAACGCCGCCTGCACGTGCTGGAACGCCGGGTCGAGGTCGATCTCGAACTGGGCCGCCACGGCGAGCTGGTGGCGGAGCTGTCACGGCTGACCAGCGAACACCCGTTGCGCGAACGGTTCTGGGCGCAGCTGATGGTGGCGCTGTACCGGTCCGGCCGGCAGAGCGAGGCGCTGGCCGCCTACCAGCGGGTTTCGCGGTTGCTGGGCGACGAGCTGGGCATCGATCCCGGTGACGAGCTGCGGCGCGTGCACGGCCAGGTGCTGTCCGGGTCGATCGACTCGGTGGCGACTGCTTCCGCTGGTGCATCCGTCGTGGCCGCCAAGCCGGAGCGGGTCGTGCCGTCGCAGCTGCCCGCCGATATTCCGGACTTCGTCGGCCGCGACGAGGCCGTGTCGTTGATCGTCGCGCTGCTGCGGACCGCGCAGGGTGTGCCGGTGGTCACGCTGGCCGGGCCTCCCGGGGTCGGGAAGACGGCGCTGGCCGTGCACGCGGCGCACCGGATGCGGGCGGACTTCCCGGACGGTCAGCTGTACGTCAACCTGCGCGGATACGCTCCCGGGCCGCCGTTGAGCGCGGTCGACGTGCTGCCGCGGTTCCTGCGCGCGCTCGGGACCGAGCCTGATCAGGTTCCACTCGACCAGGACGAGCAGGAAGCCATGTTCCGGTCGACCCTGACCGGTCAGCGCGTGCTGTTGTTGCTGGACAACGCGTCGTCAGCCGAGCAGATCCGGCCTCTTCTCCCTGGCTCACCCGGTTGTGCGGTGCTGGTGACCTCGCGGGACACGCTGCGCGGTCTGGCCGTGTCGCACGCGGCGTCGAACGTGCGGCTGGACGTGCTGGACTGGAGCGAGACCAAGGCGCTGCTGGCCGGGATCCTGGGTGCGGACGAGGTGGCTTTCCAGGAGGAAGCCGCGTCGGAGCTGGCGGCGTTGTGCGCACGCCTGCCATTGGCTTTGCGTATCGCAGCCGCGAACCTCGTGTCGCGTCCGGAGCTGTCCATCGCGGACTACGTGGAGGAGCTGCGGGCGGGCAATCGCTTGGCGGCTCTGGCGGTCGAGGGTGACGAACGGGTCGCGGTGCACGCGGCGTTCGATCTGTCCTACACGGCCTTGAAACCGGAGCTGGCGCAGATGTTCCGGTTGCTGTCGCTCGTTCCCGGCACGGACTTCACGCCCGAGATGGCGGCTGCTCTGTCGGGACTGACCACTCAGGACGCCCGCCGGCGGCTCGACCGGCTGGCCACCGCGAACCTGATCGCGAACCACGCGCCGTCGCGCTACCAGTTCCACGACCTGCTGCGCGACTACGCGGCCGAGCGGCTGGCGTTCGAGGAAGGCCGCGCGGACTCCCGCCTGGCGTTGCGGCGGCTGGTGGACTGGGCGGTGCGCTCGGTCGACAACGCCACGTCCGCGATGAAGTCCACGCTGTTCCGCTTCCCGCGGCCGGCGCCGTTGGACGGCGTGGTGCCGCGGACGTTCGCCACCGCCACCGAGGCGTTGACGTGGCTGGACGTGGAGCGCGCGAACCTGGTGGCCCTGGTCGCGCACGCGGTCGAGCGCGACCCCGAGAACTCGCCGTGGCAGCTGGCCGATGCCCTGCGCGGCTACTTCTACACGCAGAGCCTGACCGCGGAGTGGCGGGAGACCGCCAAGGCCGGGCTGCTCGGGGCTCGTGCGCCGCGCGACGAGCTCGGGCAGCTCGCGATGCTGTCGTCGTTGGGGACGCTGTACTGGGTGACCGGGCAGCACCGCAACGCGTTGGGCTACTACCAGCAGGCCATCGCCCTGCAGGAACACATCGACCTGCCCGAGGCCGAGGCCGCCGTGCTGTCGAACGCGGGGTCCGTGTACATCGACCTGGGCGAGCTGGAGCACGCCGCGGACCACCTGGAGCGGGCTTTGGTGATCGCCCGCCGCGTCCGCGCGCCTCAGGTGCTCGCCAACGCCCTGTTCAACCTCGGCGGCGTCTACATGCAGCTCGGCCAGCTGGACCGCGCGGCGTCGACGTTCGAGGAGGCGCTGCAGGACGCCACGCGCCTCGACTCGTGGACCTTGCAGGCCAACTCGATGCGCGCTCTCGGCGAGGTGCACGCGTGGCGCGGCGAGCCGGAGCTCGGCGCTTCCTACTTCGCGCGGGCGAGCAAGCTGTACGAACGTGCGGCCGCCCGCAACTTCGGCCACACCATGCACGAGGGCATGGCGATCACGCTGATCATGCGCGGCCGCTACGAGGAGGCCGCCGTCGAGGCTTCTCTGGCGATGCAGATCGCGCAGGACCTGGAGAACGCCAAGAGCGTTTGTGACGCGCAGAATCTGCTCGGCCGTGCCCTGGAAGGCGCTGGGCGCCTGGACGAGGCGATCGAGCAGTTCTCGTCCGCGTTGGCGATCGCGCAGGAAACCGGTTACTCGTGGGGCACCTGCTCGGCCCGTCGCGGTCTGGCCTCGGCGTACCGCGGGGCCGGACGTTACGAGGAGGCGTTGGCCACGGCGACCTCGGCTCTGGTCGAGGCCGGGCGGTCGCAGTTCCGGTTGGCGGAGATGGAGGTGCTGCTCGTGCTCGGGCGCACGCACCTCGACACCTCGGACGCTGCTGGTGCTCTTGAGTGTGCTTTGCGGGCCTCGGAGGTGGGCTCGGCCTCGGGGCACCGGTGGGTCTACGGGCGTGCCTTGCAGTTGGCCGGCGATGCTTCGGCGGCTTTGGGCGAGGTGGACGCGGCGCGTGGGTACTGGGCGTCGTCGTTGGAGGTGTTCAGCTCGATCGGAACGCCTGAGGCCGTGGTGGTCCGGGCTCAGCTGGAGCTGACGACGTAGTCCGCTCTGGCCCTGGTCTTGTCGACCACGAACCAGCCTCTTTCGTACTGCTGCCAACGGATGAAGTGGTGCCGGTGGCGCTCGCCGTCCCTGGCCACCGCGCGTTCGAGCCTGCTCGCCTCGTCTCCGTGTTCGACGAAGATCGCGAGACTCAGTTTCGGGGCGATGGCTTTCCTGGCTGACGAGAAGCCCTCCAGGATGATGGTCCTTTGTGGACTGATCGTTACTTCCGGGCCTTCGTCCTCGCGCGGGAAGCCCGCGGACCAGTCCGTGATCCGGTAGCCGGCTTCCTGGCCGTTCTCGATGGCGTCGAGTGCTCGTGCCAGCTTCGGCCACCACAGCGTCGTCGGGTCTTCCCACGTCGCGAAGTGGTCGGTCTTGATCAGCTGGGCGCCGAGTTGCTCGGCGAGTTTCTCCGCGAACGTCGACTTGCCCGCGCCGGTCGGGCCGTCCACCGCGACCAGGCGGGTGTCGCCCAGCCGCGGTGGAGCGGTGTTCACATGCTCCGGCGACCAGATAGCGCACGCCCCAGGGTGAGTTCGTCCGCGAACTCCAGGTCGCCGCCCATCGGCAGGCCGCTGGCCAGCCTCGTGACGGTCAGCCCAGGGAAGTCCCGCAGCATCCGGACCAGGTAGGTGGCCGTGGCCTCGCCCTCGGTGTTGGGGTCCGTGGCGATGATGACCTCGGAGATGTCCACACCGTCGGTGGCCGTGCCGATCCGGTTGAGCAGCTGGCGGATGCGCAGCTGGTCCGGGCCGACGCCGCTCAGCGGGTCGAGCGCGCCACCCAGGACGTGGTAGCGGCCCTTGAACTCCCTGGTGCGCTCGATGGCCTGGACGTCCTTCGGCTCCTCGACCACGCAGACCAGGCTGAGGTCGCGTTTCGGGTCGCGGCAGATTCGGCACCTGGCCTCGGCGCTCACGTTGCCGCAGACGTCGCAGAAGACGACGCCTTCCTTGACCTTCTGGAGTGCGTTCTGGAGCCGCTCGATGTCAGCCGGTTCCGTGGCCAGGAGGTGGAAGGCGATTCGCTGGGCACTCTTCGGGCCGACGCCCGGGAGTCTGCCCAGCTCGTCGATCAGGTCCTGTACTGGGCCCTCGTACATTCGGTTGCCGTCTCTTCGTTCTCAGCCGAGCTTTGCTCTCAGCCGAGCAGTCCGCCGAGGCCGCCCTGGGCGAGCGGGCCGAGCTTCTGCTCCACGAGCTGCTGGGCCTTCTGGTTCGCGTCCTTGATCGCGGCGATGACGAGGTCCTGGAGGGTTTCCACGTCTTCCGGGTCGACGATCTTCGGGTCGATGGCGAGGTTGATCAGCTCGCCGCCGCCGGTGACCGTGGCGGTGACCAGGTTGTTGCCCGCGTTGCCGGTTACCTCGGTGTTGGCCAGCTCTTCCTGGGCGGTTGCCATCTGCTGCTGCATGTTCTGGGCCTGCTGGAGCAGGGCCTGCATGTCGAACTGACCGGGTTGCACCGCTGGTCCTCTCTCGGGCTGGCTTGGAGTGGGTTCCAGCGTACGGGTTTGCTGGTGCGGTGCTGTTCTGGCTCGGGATGGCCGCCGTTGGCGGGGGTGGTCTGGCGTCTGCAAGTACTGCCAACACATGATCGAAACGCCTCCGACTACCGCCAACATGCAGAAGACCCCGGGCGTCGGGGTCTTCTGGCGGCTGTGGCTAGGCCTTTTTCAGTGGGCGGGCGCCTAGTTCGTCGGCCAGGAGTTGGAGCATCACTGCTTCGGGGTCCTGTGCCTTGGTCATGGCGTCCGGGTCCGCGGGGCGGGCGGCTTCGGCCAGCATCGCCTCTTCGTCGTCCGGTTCCGGCGGGAGGGGGTCGTCGGGCTCCGGCGGTTCTGGGGGCGGTGGAACGTCGTCCGCTGGTGGGCGGGGTGGGGCTTGGCGTTGTGGTTCTGGTTGGCGTGCCGGGGGTTGCTGGGCCTGGCTCGGGCGGGTCGGGGCTGGGCGGGCGACCTTTTGCGGTTGGGCCGCTTGGGGGGCCGCGCCCGGGGTGCCGTGAATGCAGCGGACTTGCCAGGTGCCGCCCAGGACGGTGGTGAGGGCGTTGGCGATCGCCTCGGTGTTGCGGGGCTCGGCCAGGCGGCGGGCCAGAGGGGCCGAGGTGTGGGCGATGGTGACCACGTTGCCGTCCACCTCGCTGACCATGGCGTTGGTCAGCATCGCCTCGGTGCTGCGGCTGGAGGCGCGGACTGCGGCCAGCAGGTCGGACCAGACTCGGCGCACGGCGGTGGCGTCCAGGGTGCCGTTGGCCGCTGAGGCGGCCTCGGCCACCGGCTCCGCCGGAGCTTCGACAGGTTCCTGCGCCGGAGCCGGAGTTGGTGCCGGAGCCGGAGTTGGTGCCGGGGCCGGGGTTGCGGCCGGGGGCTGGACTGCCGGGGCCGTTGCCTGAGCTGGCACGGATGGCGCCTGGGGCTGGCGAGGAGGTTCTGGCTGGGAGGCCTCGGCCGGGGTTGGTTGTTGGGACCTGCGGGTGAAGACCTGGGCGCCTGCCGGTGGGGCGGTGGCCGGCGCGTCGCCTGAGGCGGCGATTGCGGCCGGGGGGCGGCGTTCCAGTTGTTCCAGGCGTTGCAGGAGAGCGGCTTCCGACTGGCTCACTGACGGGAGGAGCATGCGGGAGACGAGGAGTTCCAGCAGCAGGCGCGGGGCGGTGGCGCCGCGCATGTCGACCAGGCCCGTGTGGACGATTTCGGCGTAGCGGGTGAGGGCGGCTGGGCCCAGGCGTTCGGCTTGGGCCGACATGGTGGCCAGCTCGTCTTCCGGGGCGCTGACCAGGTTGCGGTCTGCCGCGTCGGGGACTGCGCAGAGCAGGACGAGGTCGCGGAGACGGTCGAGCAGGTCGCTGGCGAAACGGCGGGGGTCGTGGCCTGCTTCCACGAGGCGGTCGATGGTGCCGAAGATCGCGGCGCCGTCGCCTGCGGCCAGGCCGTCGACCACGTCGTTGATCAGGGCCGAGTCGGTGACGCCCAGGAGCGTCATGGCCTGCTCGTACTTCACGCCGTCCGGGCCCGCGCCGGAGAGGAGCTGGTCCATGACCGACTGGGTGTCGCGGGCCGAGCCGCCGCCTGCCCGGATCACCAGGGGGAAGACCGCTGGTTCTACCGCCACGCCTTCGGCCGCGCAGTTGCGTTCGAGCAGGCTGCGCATGACGCCGGGCGGGATCAGGCGGAACGGGTAGTGGTGCGTGCGGGAGCGGATGGTCGGGAGGACCTTGTCCGGCTCGGTCGTGGCGAAGATGAAGATCAGGTGCTCTGGCGGCTCTTCGACGATCTTCAGCAGGGCGTTGAAGCCCTGCGTGGTGACCATGTGGGCCTCGTCGATGATGAAGACGCGGTACTTGGACTCCGCCGGGGCGTAGAAGGCCTTCTCGCGGAGCTCGCGGGTGTCTTCCACACCACCGTGCGAGGCGGCGTCGAGTTCCACGACGTCGACACTGCCGGTGCCGTTGGGGGCCAGGCCGATGCAGCTGTTGCACTCGCCGCACGGGTCGGGCGTCGGGCCCTGCACGCAGTTGAGCGAGCGGGCCAGGATTCGGGCCGACGAGGTCTTGCCGCAGCCACGCGGGCCGCTGAACAGGTACGCGTGGTTCACCCTGCCCGCCGCCAGCGCGACTCGCAGCGGATCGGTCACGTGCTCCTGGCCTACGACCTCGGAGAACGTGGCCGGACGGTACTTGCGATACAGAGCGAGCGCCACGCCGCAGACAGTACCGGGGACCCCCGACAGAAAAAGGGGACCCCGTGCACCCACCAGAGCCCGCTTATCCTTGCTGCCTTCCGGCCCTGGGGAGGTTCGCGAGATGTGTGCCGCACGAGGTCCGTCGCTAGTGTAGCGAAGGGTCTAGATCGAACGTGTGTTCGAGTTGCCCACAGTGTTGTCCACAGGTGGGGACAACTCGCGGCCCGTCGCCAGCATCAGCAGGTCAGACGCAGGAAGAGCAGGCAGAACGCCTTCCGGGAAACGCTTGCGAGCGCCCCAGAAAGGGCTCTTCATCACATGATCCAGAGCCGCCTGGGCCGGTTCGAGAGGCATCTCGCGGACACGGCCGAGCGGGCGGGCGATGTCCTGGCCGTGGACCAGGAAGTCGACCAGCGGGTCGATCGGCGCGGCCATGGGCGCGCGCTTCGGAGAGGCCGCCGTCTCGCGGATCTGCGCGATCAACTCCGACCGGGTGAACTGTGCCGCCAGTTCGTGGGCCTTCACGTCCTCCATGCGGTTCCAGTCGAACCGCGCCCGGAAGGCGCCCCTGATCACGTCGCCCCAACCCGTTCGGGTGGAAGTCGTGAGGTGAGCGGCCAGCTCCTGCATGGTCCAGCCGGCGCAGAGGGTTTCGCGCTGCCATTCGTCGTCGGTCAGGTCCTCCAGGAGGTCGGCGACGCTCAAGCGCTCGGCCTCCAGCCACTTCATGATCATGATCGCTCCTCGACGGCGGTGAGCCTGCGGCGCAGGAAGTCCTGTTCGGATGAGGTGCCCGCGAGCGCGATGGCCTCGCGGTAGGCCTGGGCGGCTTCGGCGGGCCGGCCCAGGCGGTGCAGCAGGTCGGCACGGGCCGCTCGGTACGGGTGGTAGTCGCGGAGCTTGGGTTCGTCCGCGAGTTCGTCCAGCAACGCCAGACCGGCGGCGGCACCGTCGCGCATGGCGATGGCTGCCGCGCGGTTCAGGGCGATCACCGGCGACGGAGTCAGACGCAGCAGCACGTCGTAGAGCGCGACGATCTGTGGCCAGTCCGTACTCGCGAAGTCCGGAGCCTCGTCGTGCAACGCGTTGATGGCCGCCTGCACGCCGTACGGGCCGTGGCCACCGGTCAGCGCCAACTCCGCCAACGCAGAGCCTTCGGTGATCATGTCGCTGTCCCAGAGCGTGCGGTCCTGGTCCTCCAGCAGCTCATCCCGCGCGTCACGACGGGCGTGGACCAGCAGCATCAACGCCAACAGCCCCGCGACCTCGCGTTCGGCCGGCAGCAGGTCGCGCAGGATCCGGGCGAGCCGGATCGCCTCGTCCGCCAGGTCGACGCGCTGGGCCGCGTACCCCTCGGTGAAGATCGAGTACACCGCCTGCAGCACGCCGGGCAGGCGTTCCGGGAGCTCGTCGGGATCCGGCACGCGGAACGGGATCCGCGCCTCCCTGATCTTCTTCTTCGCGCGCACGATCCGTTGCTGCATCGTCGCGACCGGCACCAGGTACGCCCGCGCGACCTCCGGCGTGGTGAATCCGGCCAGGCAGCGCAGGATCAGCGCGCCGCGGTCCTCCGCCGGCAATGCCGGGTGCGCGCACGTGAAGAACAGCTCCAGCCGCTCGTCCGGCAACGACCCGGTCACCGGCGCATCGGCCCGCGAGACCTCCACCTGCAGCAACGCCAGCCGCGCCGCGTGGACCTGGTCGCGGCGCAGGCGGTCGACGGCCTTGCGGCGCGCGGTCGTGAGCAACCACGCGCCGGGCCGATCGGGCACCCCGTCCACCGGCCAGTGCCGCAACGCCGCCTCGATCGCGTCGGAGGCGACCTCCTCGGCCAGGTCGAGGTCGCCGAAGCGCTTGACCAGGGTGGCGAGCAACCTGCCGCGCTCCTCCCGGAACACCTGCTCGACGTTCATCGCGAACTCAGAAGTCGAATTCCGCGATCGGCCTCACGACGACCGCGCCGCCGTCACGCGAGCCAGGACACTTCGCCGCCCATTCGAGTGCCGCGTCGAGGTCCGGCACGTCGATGATGTTGTAGCCGCCGAGCACCTCACGTGTCTCGGCGAACGGTCCGTCGGTGACCGTGCGCCTGCCGTCCGGTCCGACCTGGACGGTGGTCGCTGTGACCAAGTCGGCGAGCGAGTGCCCGGAGACGAGCACGCCCGCGCCCCTCATCTCCTTCTCGTAGGCGATCCAGTCGGCGACGGTGCAGCTCGGCTGCTGGTCAGAGGCCGCGTAGATCAACAGCATGTACTTCACGAATGCCCTCCTCGGTCGGTCTTACGGGATCACGACGAGCGACTCACCGCCAGATCGACACAGCCGGCGAAGATTTTTTGCGAGACCCCGCGCGACCCCCCGTTTTGGGTCGCGGAACACCCGTCCGGTAAGGTTCTCGACGGAGGATTCGCATAGCGGCCTAGTGCGCACGACTGGAAATCGTGTTGGGTTCACCCCCTCACGGGTTCAAATCCCGTATCCTCCGCCATCGCGGAAGGCGTCGACTTGCAACAGTCGGCGCCTTTCTGGCGTTATGAGGCCATGCTGCCCGAAGATCTGATGCTGCTCTTCCTCGACGAGGAGACCGGCCGCGTGCTGATGGACACGACGTCGATCCACAACGCCCTCGCCGGAGCCGTGCTGCTGGAGCTCGTCCAGTCGGGACGGGTGGCGTTCGACGAGGACGGCAAGAGGCTCGCGGTCGTGGACCCCACGCCGTTGCCCAACGAGTTCCTGCAGGAGTCGCTCAGCAGGCTCACCAAGCCGATGAAGCCGCAGCAGGCCGTGGAGAAGCTGCGGATCCACGTGCGCGACAACGTGATGGCGCAGCTCGAAGGCCGTGGCGTGCTGTCGGTCGAGAAGACCAAGATGCTCGGGATCTTTCCCACCAAGAGCTACGTGATCCAGGACGTCGAGGCGGTCAGCGAGATCCGGGACGCGGTCGGCAACGTCGCGCTGGGGCATCGGGCGCCGGACGAGCGGACCGGCGCGTTGATCTCGCTGCTGTACGCGGTGAAGGGCCTGCACAAGGTGTTCGACGGTGACAAGCGCGAGATGAACGCGCGAGCCGAAGAGATCGCTGCCGGGCAGTGGGCCGGGATCGCCGTGAAGAAGGCGATGGAGGCGGTACAGGCCACGATCATGATGATGATGATGGTGGTGGCGTCCACGGTGGCCGCGACGTCGGTGTCGTCGAGCTGATACGAAAGTCGGATTCCCGGGACCACAGCGGCAACTACCGTTCTCACATGCTGCCCGAAGACCTGATGCTGCTGCTCATCAACCAGCAGAACGGCCGCCTCCTCGCCGATTCGTCATCGGTGGAGAACGCGCTCGCCGGTGCCGTGCTCATCGAGCTGGTGAACTCGGGGCGCGTCGCGTTCGAGCCCAACGGCAAGAAGCTCCAGGTCGTCGATCCGACACCGGTGAACGACCCGTTGCTGTACGAGGCGCTCGGCAGGTTCGACAAGCCGATGAAGCCCCAACGGGCGGTGGAGCGCCTGCGGAAGAAGGTGCGGGACAACGTCATCGCGCAACTGGCCGGCCGTGGCGTCGTGCGGGTGGAGCCGAGGAAGGTGCTCGGGATCTTCCCGGCGAAGAGCTATGTGATCACCGACGAGGCCAGGCACGCGAAGATCCGGCAGGTGGTCGGTGAGGTCGTGCTCGGGCATCGCGGGCCGGACGCGCACACCGGGTCGTTGGTCACGCTGCTGCACGCGGTGAAGGCCGTGCACAAGGTGTTCGACGGCGACAAGCGCGAGATGAACAGGCGTGCCAAGGAGATCGCGGCCGGCAACTGGGCCGGCGAGGCCGTGCGCAAGGCGGTCGAGGCGATTCAGGCTGGTGTGGCCGCCGCAACGGCAGCTGCCGCCGCCGCGTCATCGGGAGGATGACGCGGCGGCGAGAGCGGGCTTACTTCTTCAGGCAGTCGAGGATGTCCTCGAGCGCGAACACGATCTTGTCGACGTTCGCGTCACCCGTGGACGGGCGGGCGCGGACGATCTGCGGGTCGTGGTCGCTCGCCTGGTCGGCGAACTCGGCGTTGATGTGCACCACGTCGTAGCTGAAGCGCGTGATGTTCTTGCTCATCACGAGGTGGTCCAGCGTCTGCGAGTTGCCCTCGAAGACGTAGCTGTACCGCTCGTTCACCGGCAGCGTCTCGATCAGCGCCTTGAGGTTGCCGTCGCTGGTCAGCGTCTTCACCGCGGGCGAGAACTGGTAGTCGTTCAGGTCGCCGGCGAGGACGATGTTGGCGCCCTTGTCGACCGCGCGGAGCTGCTCGGTGAACGCCTTCAGCGCGGTGGCCTGCTTGGCGCGCTGCACCTCGGACGAGCGGTTCGGCGGCTGGTTGCGGCCGTGCACGGCCTCGTCGCCGCCCTTGGAGTTGAAGTGGTTCGCGACCACGAAGACCGTGCGGCCGCGGAACTTGAACTCACCGGCGAGCGGCTTGCGGCTGTTCGCCCACGCGTCGTTCAGCGGGTCGATCCGGCCCGGTGAGATGGAAAGCGCGGCACGGCCGTTCTTCTTCACGACCGAGACCGGGGTCTTGAAGTCGCCACCGGGACGGTCCACGAAGGACACTCGCTGCGGGTTGAAGAAGAAGCCGACCCGGATGTTGCCGCCGGGCTCGCCGCCGTCCTTCAGGTTCTCCGGGTCGATCTCGCGCCACTGGTAGCGCGGGCCACCCTTGGCGACGATCGTGTCGGAGAACTTCTGCAGCGTCTGGTCCGCCGCGACGGTGCCGTCGTTCACCGCGCCGTTGTTGTCCTGGATCTCTTCCAGCACAACGACATCCGGGCTGCGGAGGTTCGTCGTCACGCCATCGGCGAGCCGGTCGAACTTCTCCTGCGGGTCGGACGGGTCGAGGTTCTCGACGTTGTAGGTCGCGACCGACAGCTCGGATTCCTTCTGCTGCGTGGTGATCTCGCGCTGCAGGTCGCCGGAGACGTGCTGGCCGAGCGACAGAGCGGCGAGCGTGTAGCCGCCGAAGTTCGTGTACTCGATCGCGCCGACGGTCGCGCCGGAGAACACGTCACCGACGTTGGACGCGGGCAGCGCACCCGCGGTCTTGATCTTCAAGCGGCCGCTGTTGGCCTGGTCGTAGCCGGTGTAGGTGGTGCCACCGCGCAGGTTCTTGTTCTGGTCCGGGTTCGTGGTGACCCAGACCTCGCCGAACGCGTTGCTCGGGCCGACCACGCGGGCGTCGTCGACCTGGACGAGCGTGCCCTCGAGCGACTCGAAGTAGTCAAGGCCGTACTTGTCCGGCTCCAGCGGGAGCTGCTCGATGCTGCCGCCGGGCGCGGGCAGGTAGCCGGCCGGGATGTTCTTCACGACGACCGGCGCCGGGACGGGGTTGCCCTTCGAGACCGTGATCGTGGTGGCCTGGGCGATCTCGGTGAGGGTCTGGTTGGAGCCCGTCTCACCGCCCGGCCGGTACTCCGCGACCGTGCCGCTGACCAGCACGTTGTCGCCGACGGCCACGGTCGGCGCGGTGCCTGCCGTGTAGACGAAGATGCCCTCGCTGGTGCGCGGGTCGCTGTCCGGGCTGACCGTGTCCTGGATCCAGAAGCCGCGGTCACCCGTCGCGCGCGTGCCGGTGACGACGCCGGGGACGTTGCTGACCTTCTGGCCGAACAACGGCGAGTAGCGCGTGACGCCCTGGATGTCGTGGATGCGCTTGTCGCCGGGCGTGGGGTCGGGGTCGGGATCCGGGTTGCCGCCGCCCGGGGTCTCGCCCTTGGAGTTGGTCGGGCTGGGGGCGCCGACCTTGAAGTCGGCGGAGTTGTCGTCGGTGTCGCCGAGCTCGATGTTGCGGAACGCCGAGGTGGTGTTGCTCAGGGCGTTGGTCGCGGTGCCTTCGCGGACGACCGCCGTGCCGTAGCCGACGAGGTCCTTGACGCGCGCGTCGGCGGCGCAGTCGGCGGCAGTCTTGCAGGTGAGCGCTGCGGTGCCGTTGACCAGCGCGATGGTGCCGCCGGTGGCGCTCATGGCGATCGTGCCGGTGGCGTCCGGAGTCGGCAGGTTGACCGTGCCGCCGGTGCCCTTGGCCTCGGCGACGAGGAACGTCTTGCCCGGCGCGATCGAACCGGTCAGCGGGGTCACGCCCCACTGCGTGGTCGCGCCGGGAGTGGCCGAGATGTACTGGACGCTGTAGCCGTCCAGGCTGATCGCGGCCGCGCCCTTGTTGGCGAGCTCGACGAAGTCCTGGTTGAGGGTGGCGCCGGAGTTGCCGCCGCCTCCGTAGACCTCGGAGATCAGCGCGTCGGGGCTGGGTGCGGCAACGGCGGGGACGGCGGCGAACACGAGCGCCGCCACCGCTGTCCCGACGACGGGCAGGGTGGGTCTCAAAACTCCTCCAGGGGATGCGGCGGACCGACGCATCCTTCCTCGATCGAGTGATGTTTGGTAGCCGTTGTTACTAACGGTTAACCGGTTGGCCCATCAATGATCACTCGAACAAGTGTTCGATCATGGTGTATGCTTCACACCGGAACGCTGACCGGTGGGCCCCTCCCAGGCGCCGGTCGGCGTCCCTACTTTTAGTACATGGGGAAGTTGAGCTACGAGCGCCACTGCGCCGAGATCACCAATCAAGCCACTCTGCTGGTTACCGCACTGAATGGTGCTGACCTGGGCATTCAGGTGCCCTCCTGCCCGGACTGGACCTTGAACCAGTTGCTGCGCCACGTGGGCTTCGCCTACCGCTGGGCCGACGAGATGATCCGCGGGAGGCATCCGGAGGTCGACTTCACCCGCAACCTGTCGCTCGACGTCACGGCACACGTGGACGAGAAGGCCTCCGTGCTGGGTCCCTGGATCGAGGAGGGCGCGGCGTCGCTCGCGGCCGCGCTCCAGGCCGTCGACCCGGACGAGATGATCGCCACGCTTGCCGGCAACCCGGGCCCGCGCCTGTGGGCACGCCGGATGGCGCAGGAGACCGTCATCCACCGCTGGGACGCCGTCAACGCGCTGGGCGTGCAGTTCGAGATCGACCGGGACCTGGCAGCCGACAACCTGACGGAGTGGGCGCACTTCGCGCTGCCGTTCGCGTTCTACCGCTGGCCTGAGGAGACCGCCGTGCTCGTCGGACCGGACCACACGGTCCACCTGCACGCGACGGACGCCGACTGCGAGCTCGTGCTCGATCTGACCGCCCCGAGGCCCGCCGTGCGCGAGGGGCACGAGAAGGCGGCGGTCGCGGTGCGCGGGCCGGTGGCGGAACTGATGCTCGCCGTCTACCGGCGGCGGCCGGTGGAGGGGCTCGAGGTGTTCGGTGATCGCGAACTGCTCGATCAGCTCCTCACGAGCGTACGTTTTTGACCATGGGGATCTTGAGCTACGCGCAGCGGCTCGACGCGGGCGTTGCGCAGACGGAACTGCTGGTTGCCGGTGTGGCGGATGCCGACCTGTCGATTCCGGTGCCCGCGACACCGGACTGGACGCTGAACCAGCTGCTGCGGCACCTCGGGTACGCGCACCGGTGGATCGAGCAGCTGGTCCGGGAGCGGATCCCGGATGCCGACCGCTCGCTCAGCAAGGCGCACTCGGTCGAGTCGTACGCCGGCGAGAGCGCTGCTCTCCTCGGCCCCTGGCTGACCGAGGGGGCCGGGCTGCTGGCAGCGGCGATGCGGGAGGTGTCGCCGGAGGAGCCGATCGCGGTGCTGTTCCCGGACGTGCCGGGCCCGCGGTTCTGGTCGCGACGGATGGCGCACGAGACGTGGGTGCACCGCTTCGACGCGTTCGAGGCGCTCGGCCTGCCGTTCGAGGTCGACCCGGTGGTGGCCGCGGACGGGTTGTGGGAGTGGATGAACGTGGGACTGCGGATCGTCGCCCTGCGGCGGCCCGAGTTCGCCGAGCTGCTCGGGCAGGGCGGCACGCTGGTCTTCGAGGCGACCGACGTCGACGCTTCGTGGCACGTGGATCTGACCGGATCCGCCCCGGTGGCGAGCGAGGGCGGGGGCTCGGGCGCGGTGACCGTGCGCGGACCGGCAGCGGATCTGGTGCTGACGCTGTACCGGCGCCAGGGGCCTGATGGTCTCGACGTGTCCGGCGACGACGCGCTGCTGAAGGAGTTCCTGGGCCGGGCGAGGTTCTGATGATCTTCGCGTGTCGGCCGAACCTGCTGGTCGGCGACCTGTTCGGCAGCCTGCGGTTCTACGCGGACGCGCTGGGGTTCGCGATCGGCTGGGAGTGGTCGGACCGCTCGGGCCGGTTCCTGCGGGACGGAGAGCACTGCGAGCCGGGCGAACCGGGCACGGCACTGGTCGGGAGGGACGGCGTCCAGATCATCCTGACCCAGCTCGCGGGCGACCACACGACGCGGCTGCACCTCGACGTCGAGGCCGCCACCCAGGTGGACGAGCTGTTCGAGGAGTGGCGGGGCCGGGGAGTGGACATCGCCGAACCGCCGTTCGTCCGGCCTTGGGGCATGTACGAAATGCGGCTGCACGACCCCGACGGCAACGTGCTGCGAGTCAGTTCGCCGCCTGCCTGAAGATGCGAAAAGGGCCCCGGATTGCTCCGGGGCCCTTCGTCAGCGGTGGCGGTGGGATTTGAACCCACGGAGGCTTTCACCTCACACGCTTTCGAGGCGTGCTCCTTCGGCCGCTCGGACACGCCACCGGTAAGAACAATACAGGGCCTGATCCACCCGGTTAACGCTGGGTCCGGAAGAAGCGTTCGAGCAGGTCAGCGCATTCGGACTCCAGCACACCGCCCAGCACCTCGGGCCGATGGTTGAGCCGGCGGTCGCGCACGACGTCCCAAAGCGACCCCACCGCCCCGGTTTTGGGCTCCCAGGCACCGAAGACGAGACGAGAAACACGCGCCAGCACCAACGCTCCCGCGCACATCGTGCACGGTTCGAGAGTGACCGCGAGCGTGCAGCCGTCGAGCCGCCAGCCGTCGCCGAAGCGAGCAGCCGCCTGACGCAGAGCCAGGATCTCGGCGTGCGCGGTCGGGTCGCCGAGAGCTTCACGCGCGTTGCAGGCCGAGGCGAGCACGGAGCCGTCCGGCGCGAAGACGACCGCGCCGATCGGGACGTCCGCGGCCGACAGCGACGCCGCGACGAGGGCGGCCCTGATCATGGCTTCTGGGGAGATCACGCCTGGATCGTGTCGAGCAGCTTCGTGAACTCGTCGATGAAGCCGATCCGCTGGGCGATCATCTGGAGCTGCTCGTCCGGGTAGAGGTCGACCTCGTCGACGATGATCTGGAGCTCGTGCGACGGCATGCCCAGGTCGGACAGCACGCCGAGGTCGCCCTCCGGCCAGAGTTCGTTGTCTTCCTCGTCCGGCGGTTCGACGCGCAGGAGATCGAGAACGTCGGCCGCGATGTCGTAGTCGAGGGCGGCGGCCGCGTCGGAGAGCAGCAACGACACACCGCCGGGCACGGGGCGCAGGATGATGAAGAACTCGTCGTCGACGGCTAGCAGACCGAAAGCGGCGCCGGTCGAGCGCAGCTGGCGCAGCTGAGTGATCGCCGCGTCCAGCTCCGACAGCGCGGAGCTGTCCATCCTGCTGCACCGCCAGCGGCCGTCCTCCCGGACGACCGCGACCGCGAAGCCGTTGACCGGCTCCTGCTGTGTCATGTGCACACCGTAGGGCCCAGACGACCTTCCCGGTAGCTGAGGTGGTGGCACCATCGATAGATGAGCACAACTACGCCGGACCCGCGTCTCGCCGGACTGCTCGAGGGGGCGCGCTCGCTGCAGCCGCGCACGGTGGCGCTGCGCAGGCAGATCCACCGCCACCCTGAACAGGGACTTCAGCTCCCCAGGACCCAGGCGGCGATCCTGCACGCGCTGGAGGGGCTGCCGCTCAAGGTCACGAAGGGCCAGTCGACGACTTCGGTCGTGGCGGTGCTCGAGGGCGAACGGCCGGGGCCGACGGTGTTGTTGCGCGGCGACATGGACGGGCTGCCGCTCCAGGAGGACACCGGCCTGCCGTACGCGTCCGAAGTGGACGGCAACATGCACGCCTGCGGGCACGACACGCACGTGGCGATGCTGGCGTCGAGCGCCCGGCTGCTCGCTGATCGGCGCGACGCGCTCCGGGGCAACGTGCTCTTCATGTTCCAGCCGGGCGAGGAGGGCTACCACGGCGCCCGGTACATGATCGAGGAAGGCCTGCTCGACGACGGCGTGGAGAAGGCGTTCGCACTGCACATCACGTCCAGTTTGAAGTCCGGCGTCGTGACGTGCCGGCCAGGGCCGATCATGGCGTCCGCGGACTCGTTCCACGTCCACGTGAAGGGCCGCGGCGGGCACGGCGCGATGCCGCACAACGCGCTGGACCCGGTGCCTGCCGCCGCGGCGATGGTCGGGGCGCTGCAGACGATGCTCGGGCGGCGGGTCAGCGTGCACGAGCCGGCCGTGGTGACGGTCGCGCAGATCAACGCCGGCACGACCACGAACATCATCCCGGAGACCGCCACGCTCGACGGCACGATCCGGACGTTGTCGGAGGCCACCCGCAAGCTCGTGCACAAGGAGCTCAAGCAGGTCATCAAGCACACGGCCGCCGCCTACGGGTGCCACGCCGAGGTCAGCATCGTGCCGGGCTACCCGGTCACGGTGAACGACGACGCGGTCGGCCAGCACGTCGTCGACCTCGCCGCGCAGGCGATGGGGCCGACGTGGAGCGAGTCGATGCTCGACCCGTTGATGGGCGCCGAGGACTTCTCCTACGTGCTGCAACGGGTGCCGGGCGCGCTGGCGTTCCTCGGTGCCTGCCCGCGTGGCATCGACCTGGAGGAAGCGCCGCCGAACCACTCGAACCGGGTGCTGTTCGACGAGGCCGCGATGGAGCACGGGGTGGCGACGTACGCGGCGTTCGCGCTGGACGCCCTCCGGTAGTTCCGAGCACGTGTCGCACGGAATGATGGACGACGTGCGAGACGTGTGCGTGATCGGACTGGGACTGATCGGCGGCTCCGTGCTGCGAGCCGCGAAGGCTGCCGGGCGCACGGTGTGGGGTGCCACGGCGAGCAAAGAGGACGCGGACAAGGCGCGTGCCGAGGGCTTCGACATCTACAGCGTGGACGAGGCCCTCAGCCGCGACCCCGAGGCGCTCGTCGTGCTCGCCGTGCCGTTGCCCGCGCTGCCGGACCTCCTGCGCAAGATCCCCGCAGGCACTCGGCTCACGGACGTGACCAGCGTGAAGGGTCCTGTCCACGACGCTGTGCACCGGTACGCGGCCGATGTGAGGTTCGTCGGCGGCCACCCCATGGCGGGCACGAGCCAGAGCGGCTGGGACGCAGGCAGCGAGACCCTCTTCCGCGGAGCGGCCTGGGTCGTCACGCCAGAAGAGGCCGACGACCACCTCAACGACGTCATGCAGCTCGCCCTCGACCTCGGCGCCCACGTCGTCCCGACCACGCCGGAGGAGCACGACGAGGCGGTCGCGCGGATCAGCCACCTCCCGCACGTCATGGCCGCGATCCTGGCCGCGACCGGAGCCGACGGCGGACCGCTCGCGATGGCTCTCGCCGCGGGCAGCTTCGGCGACGGCACGCGGGTCGCGGGCAGCAGGCCGGAACTCGTCCGGGCCATGTGCGAGGGCAACCGGGGCGCGCTCCTGATCGCCGTCGACGACGCCCTCGGCCGGCTCGGCGCGGCCCGCGGATCGCTCGCCTCGACGGGCGGCCTCGCGAAGACCATCGAAGCGGGCCACGAAGGCCGGAACACGCTGGTCAACCAGCCCCAGCGCACCAAGATCACCATCGATCTGACCAAGCCGGGAGCCCTCGCGGCGTTGCGGAACCTCGGCTCACGTGGCGGGCGCGTGGTTGGGCTGAACGGCAGCACCGCCACGGCGGAAACATCGTAGGGTCTCCGGGTGGATCGACGGACCCTCGCCGGTGGGCTCGGTGGACTCGCGCTGGTCATCGCGGCGGTCGTGGCGCTCAGAACCGGTGACGCGCCGGACACCCTGAAACGCGAGATCGACGACGTCGTCCAGGTCGTGGAGCAGCAGGAACCCGGCAAACCGGCGAACGCGCGGGCCCAGGCGCTCGACGCCGACGCGTTGCAGATCGCGTGGAACGGCTCGGCGTCGGCCTACGAGGTGCGCTGGAACGGCAACGAGCAGCTCGTCCCCGGCCCCGAGGTCGAGATCCCCGGGCTGAACCCGGACGCCCAGGTCGAGGTCGAGATCCGGGCGGTCAGCGCGACCGGCAAGCGGTCGGAGCCGCTCAAGATCGCTGCCACGCCCAAGGACCTCTACAACGACAAGTGGGACGACCAGCTCGTCGGACAGATCGACAGGTTCGACGGCCCGGAGGCGCTCGATCCGCGGAAGTGGCGGGTCGAGGCCGACCAGGAGTGCCTGGGGCTGCGGCCGTTCGGACCGAGCAAGCGCATCGACGTCGACTGCCCGATGGCCGCGTTCCAGTCGAACACGCCCATCAGGTTCGGCGTTCCGGCGAGTGACGGCGCGATCGGCCGGGCGATCATCAGCGTCGCCGGCGCCGTGGAGTCGAGCCACGTGCGGCTGACGCTGCTGCCGGACCCGTGGCAGTACCTCAAGGAGAACGACGTCCAGGCCCGCGGCGCGGTCAGCCTCGACATCACCACCCAGGGCACGCGGATCATCGCCGACCCGGACCTCCCGCGCACCGGCAAGCAGGTCCAGCTCGGCGACGCACCGCTGACCGGGCTCGTCGCGGGCGTGCGGCATCGCTGGGAGATGCGGGTCCTGCCGGACGCGGTGCTCGCACTCCGAGACGGCGTGGTCGTCGCCTGCGAACCGGTGGCCCTCAAGGAACCGCTGGTCCACCCCAGGGTCCGGATCGACGGCGGCGGCTTCCTGGACGCGTTCGGCATCGGCGGCGTGCCGGAACGGGTCGTGCCCACCGAGGTCATCCCGATCCTCCCGGACACCGAGGTGCCCGCGGACGTGGTGGCCGCCAAGATCGTCACCCCGGAAGCCGGCAACCAGGTCAGGGTCACCGACGTGCCGATCAACTCGGGCAAGATCGTCGCGGCCCCACCGGCCCAGCTCGTCGTGATCCGCAAGCCCGAGAGCCGCCCCGGCACGTTGCCGAAGCTCGCCGACCGGCCAGGCGGCATCAAGACCGGCGGCCCCCGGCTGCACGTCATGCACGAGGACGGCACCAAGCCGCCGCAGCCCCTCCCGCACACCGGCCGCATCCTCGTCACGGCGGAGGTCAACGCCATCGGCCATCGCGGGATCGAGCTCGAACTGGACGGCAAACGGATCGTTTCGCTGCCCACCAACGAGCAGGGTTCGGGCGTGCCGGGGAGGCACGAGTTCTGGCTCGACGCGAAGAACCTGGCCTCCGGGTCGCACACTCGGCTCAAGCTCAGCGTCCTTCCGGCGGACCATGGCGAACCCGTTACCACCGAAACCGTGTTCGAGCTGGGGTGAACGCCTTAGCGTGACTCGCATGAAGCGGGTCGCCTTCGTCGTCGCAGGCCTCGCGTTGGTGGTCGGCGTGATCGTCCTGCGCGACACCGACGGGGGTAACTCGACGTTGCCCACGGCTCCCCCGCCACCGACGAAGCTCAAGCCGTACGTGTCGGACCAGGTGCTGGTGCCGAGCCCGCAGGGGCGTCCCGCGACACCGGCGAACGTCGTCGCGCGCGGCGGCCACCACAAGATCCAGCTCAACTGGTCCGGCGACGCTCCCGCCTACGAGGTGAAGTGGGGCGCGAAGACCAAGCTGGTGACCAGGCCCGGCACCCAGCTCAACGGCCTGGAGAACGAGCGCGAGCAGGAGATCGAGATCCGCGCGGTCGACTCGTTCGGCCAGCGCTCGCAGCCCGCTCGCACCAAGGCCACACCCCGTGCGGACAACGCCCCGTACACGTTCGTCGACCGCTTCGACAGCCCGGACGAGCCCGATCTCCAACGCTGGCGCCTCGCCAAGCGCACCGACTGCGCCCGCGCGACCTCGGGCGACGAGGAAGACCACGACCGGCTGGTCATCAGCAGCAGCTGCGGCACGCGCGCGGTGACGTTGCGGTCGCGCACGCCGTTCGTGCGCAGCGACGACGAATCGCGCTTCGTGATCGAGACGGACGCACCGGGCACCGGCGGCAAGCTGCTGCTGGACCTCGTGCCCGGCCCGGTCAGCGTCCAGGGCGACCCGGTGCTGCCCGGTGCAATCCGCGCGACCGTCTCCACGGATGTCGTCGGCAACTCGATCATCGAGCTCGTCCCGAACGGCACCGCGACCAAGCCCATCCCGGCCGCGGTGCCCGGGATGACGGTGCGCTGGGAGATCGTGCTGACCAAGGCCGGCACCCAGGTCACCAGGGACGGCGAGGTCGTCGCGACGTCGCCGTTCGTGCCGGAGTGGCACGAGGCGACGGCGTTGATCGGCGTGGCTGCACTCGCGGGCGACCGGATCCGCGCGGGCGTCGACCTCATCGGCTACCGGACCGCCAAGTCGGACGCGCCGCCCAACGTGCCTACGCCGCAGGTCCGCATCGACGGGCCCGTGAGCAGCAACTACCAGATCCCGGACGTCACCTCGGGCCAGCTGCGAATCGCCCTGATCCCGTCGCGGGAGAGCGATCCCGTGACGGCCGTGAAGATCAACGGCGTGGAGGTGCCCCTGCGTGCTGCCGTGCCAGGCACGCCGTGGAAGCCCGGCGCGGAGTACCCCGCCATCGCCGACCTGCCCAAAGAGGCCTTCACCGACAACCTCAACGTCCAGCTGGTGACGCAGGAGCGCATCCAGGTCACGCACACCGACGTCGAGCTGACCGGCGCCAAGAGCCCGCCGCAACGCCAGGCCGGTACGCCGTTGGTCGACGCCCGCCCGGTGCTCGCCGATCCCGTGCCCGAGGTGCTCGACGCCGGTGGCCAGCCGATCGAGAACGGCGCCGCGTTCAACCGCGGCCGGGTGGTGCTGGAAGTGCGCGTCAACGCCCTCGACGCGGCTGTCGCGGGCCTCGCCGGGTTCGAGATCCGGCTCGACGGCAACCACATCGCGACCGTGCCCACGGCCGCCGACGGACCGGCCGCCGCAGGTCGGTGGCGGATTTCACTGAACACGTCGTCGTTGTCCGCCGGTCCGCACGCGATCGAGGTCAGGGCGTTCAGCACCGATTCAGACGTGCATCCCGAAACGGGTTACGTCCCGTTCCTGCTCAAGCCGTAATTGGGTCAAGATGGACGTATGGCCCGCGCACTGATCCTCGACGCAGCCCGCACGCCGTTCGGCAGGTACCGGGGAGGTCTTTCCGGCATCCGGGTGGACGACCTCGCGGCGCTGCCCATCGTCGACCTGCTGCGCCGCTATCCGTCCCTGGACCTGGCCCGCATCGACGACGTGCTGCTCGGCGACGCGAACGGCGCCGGGGAGGACAACCGCAACGTCGCCCGCATGGCCGGTCTGCTGGCGGGCCTGCCGGTCTCCGTGCCCGGTGTGACGCTCAACCGGCTGTGCGCCTCCGGTGGTGAAGCCGTGGTGCAGGCTGCTCGGGCACTGGCCGCCGGGGACGCGGACCTGCTCGTCGCCGGTGGGGTGGAGGGGATGTCGCGGGCGCCGTTCGTGACGGCACGGCCGGACAAGGCCTTCCCGGACCGCATGGAGACCGTGTCGACGGCGCTGGGCTGGCGGCTGGTGAACCCGCGGATGCCCAAGCACTACACGGTTCCGCTGGGGTTGGCCGCCGAGAACGTGGCTCACGAGCTGGGCATCACGCGCGCCGAGATGGACAACTTCGCGTTGCGCTCCCATCGGCGCGCTGCTGCTGCGTGGGATGCAGGTGTGCACGAAGGGTTCGCGTTCTCCGTGCAGCTGCCGGACGGGACCGCGGTGCGGCGCGACGAGAACGTCCGCGCGGACACCAGCATCGAGAAGCTCGGGAAGCTGAAGCCTGCTTTTTCGGAGAACGGATCCGTGACCGCGGGCAACGCTTCCCCGTTGAACGACGGTGCTTTGGCCGCGTTGATGGGCACGGAAGCCATGGCCGCCGAGCTGGGTGTCGAGCCGTTGGGTGAGGTGCTCGGGTCGGCGACGACCGGCGAGGAGCCGCACCGGTTCACGATCGCGCCGGTCTCGGCGATCCGGAAGTTGTTGAAGCGCTTGCACCTTGAAGCCGCGCAGATCGACCTGTGGGAGATCAACGAGGCGTTCGCCGCCATGGCGCTGTCGGTGCTGCACCACCTGCCGGAGATCGACCGCGAGAAGGTCAACGTCCACGGCGGCGCGATCGCCTACGGGCATCCGCTGGGTGCGTCGATGCCGCGCGTGATCATCGATGTCGCACGGCACCTGCGCGCACGTGGTGGTGGCGTTGGCATTGCGGCCGCGTGCGTTGGTGTGGGCCAGGGTGTCGCGGTGGCAGTGCGCGTCTAAGGCTTGGGGTGCAGGATGTCCCGGGCTTGTTCGGCGGCCCGGACGATGCTCTCGGACACGAAGTCGAGGAACCGCGAGATGTTCTCCAGGCGGTCGGCCGCCGGAGTGCCGGAGCCGAGGACGCCGACGCCCTGCCGCGCTGCCTCGGCGAGCTTGGACGTGCCGGCGGCGCTGGCGATCATCGACTGGTACCAGATGTCACCCTCGTCGACGACGTAGCGCTCGCGGCGTCGTTCGTCGCGTTTCCTGCCGATCAGCCCCTGGGCTTCGAGGTAGGCCATGGCCTTGGAGACCGACGCCGGGCTGACCTGCAGGTGGTTGACGAGCTCTGACGCGCTGAGGCTGCCCGAGTCGGTCGCGTAGAGGCTGGCGAGCGCCCTGGCCGTCATCTTCGGCAGGCCCTGTGCCATGAAGATGCCCGAGAACGCCTCCTCGAACTCACGCACGGCCTCGGGGTCGCGCCCGTCGGCCCGTTCCGTGGTCCGGCGGCCTCGGGGTGCGGCCTGCTTGCGGCGCTGGGCACGGCGTTCGGTGCCCAGTTGCGCCAGGTCGGCCTTGTAACCGGACGGGCCGCCGTTGCGCATCACCTCGCGCGTGACGGTCGAGGTCGGACGGTCGAGTGCGCGGGCGATCTCCGCGTAGGAGAGGTCGTCGGCCAGACCGATCGCGATCTGGCGGCGTTCCTGCTGGGTGAGTCGGCCTCCTGGCATGGCCGTCAGCGTAGCGTTCAGCTTCATATCATTGCAACGGATTCCAGGTGATCGTTGCGTTAGTTCTACGACCCATTGCAACACTTTATGGCATTTGAACTGCACTGATGCGCTTCTAACGCAACAAGCTCGTTGTTGAGATCTGTGAACGCAACGTAGCGTTTCGCTCATCAGAAACACCGAGTCACAGGAGCCAGAGATGCAGAAGTTCGCCACCACCGCCCCGATCGCCGCCGTCCTCGACATCCCCGCGGGCCTGGTCCAGTTCATCGCCGCCGACCGCACGGACGCCTCGGTCGACGTCCGTCCCGCCGACGCCTCGAAGAGCCGCGACGTGAAGGCCGCTTCTCGGACGCAGGTCTCGTTCGCCGACGGCGTCCTGCAGATCAAGGGTGAGACCGGCGGGATCCTCGGGTCGTCCGGTTCGGTCGAGATCACCGTGCAGCTGCCCACCGGTTCCCGCGTCGAGGCGAAGGCCGCCAGCGCCGAGTTCCGCGGCGTCGGCCGGCTCGGTGACATCGCCGTCGAGGCCGCGCAGAGCGACATCAAGATCGACGAGGCCGCGAACGTCCAGGTGAAGGTCCAGGCCGGTGACGTGTTCGTCGGCAGCCTCAACGGTTCCGCCGAGATCAGCACCTCGAAGGGCGACATCGAGGTCTCCGTCGCCGCGGGCCTCTCCGCTTCGCTGGACGCCGGCACCTCCTACGGCCGGATCCACAACGCGCTGAAGAACAACGGCACGCCCGACATCGCGATCCGCGCCACCACCTCCTACGGCGACATCACCGCCAGCAGCCTCTGACCTTCCACCACTGGGGAGACCACACCATGAGCACCACCGAGAACTACCAGGCCGCAGAACTCCTCCTCCGCCGCGCCGCCAGCCCAGGTGAGCTGATCGTCGGCGACCGGGTTCGTCCACAGTGGATCGACGGTGGTGCCCGCTTCTGGTACCAGGTCCGCGATGGCGCCGACCGCAGGTTCTACGTCGTAGATCCTGCTTCGGGCACACGTTCACCGGACTTCGACCCGACGCCGTTCATCGCGCCGCCCGGCAATCCTCTGGAAGTCTCTTCGCCAGACGGCAAGTTCGCGGTCTCGCGCCGCGGTCAGGACCTGTGGGCACGCTCCGGCGACGACTCGTGGGCCCTGACGACCGACGGCGCTCCGGACCACGGCTACGGCTACGGCCCGGCCGCCATGAGCTACTCGACGTTGATGCGGAAGTTCGGCCTTCCGCACATGCCGCCCGCGCTCGCCTGGTCTCCGGATTCCGCCAAGGTTCTGGCGCACCGCACCGACGAGCGCAACGTCCGCCAGACCTACCTGCACGAGTCCCGCCCGGCCGACGGCAGCGCACCTGTCCTTCGTCCCCAGCGCTACGCCTACCCCGGCGACACCGACATGCCTCTCGCCGAACTGGTGGTGTTCGACCTGGCCGCGGGCACGATGGTCCGCGCCCAGTGCGACCCGCTGCTCATGCCGGAGTTCTCGCCGATCATGGCCGGTTGGGCGTGGTGGTCGGAGGACAGCTCGGCCGTCTACTTCCTGAGCCGCCCCCGCGACCAGCACTCGCTTTCGCTGAACCGCATGGACGCTTCTTCTGGTGAGGTCACGGTCGTGCTGACCGAGACCGGCACCAACCGGGTCGGCCCCAACCAGTTCATGTACGGCATGCCGATCGTGCGGGTGCTGGCCGACGAGGTGCTGTGGTTCTCGCAGCGCGACGGCTGGGGCCACCTCTACCGCTACGACCTGCACACCGGCGCGTTGCTCGGCCAGGTCACGTCCGGTTCGTGGCTGGTGCGCGAAATCCTGCACGTCGACGAGACCACCGTCTACTTCACGGCTTCGGGCTTGGTCGCGGAGGATCCCTACCGCCGCACCGTTTGTGCCGTGGGCCTGGACGGCACGGGGTTCAGGCTGGTCACCGATGACCTGATGGACCACGTCGTCACGGTGTCCCCTGACGGCAGGTACTTCGTCGACTCGGCGTCCACTGTGGACACGCCGCCTGTCTCCACGGTACGCGACTGGTCCGGCCGCGTGCTGGTCTCGTTGGAGCGCGCCGACATCAGCCGGTTGCTGCGGACGGGTTGGACCGCCCCGGAGCGCTTCTGCGTGAAGGCGGCCGACGGCGTCACCGACATCTACGGCGTGCTGTACAAGCCGCGCGGCTTCGACCCGTCCGTGCGCTACCCGGTCGTCGACAGCGTCTACCCCGGCCCCCAGGTCACGCGGGTCGACCCGTGCTTCGACCCCGGCGGCATGGGCATGGACGCGGAACCGTTGGCAGCACTCGGTTTCGTCGTGGTGGCGGTGGACGGCCGCGGCACTCCGGGCCGCAGCAAGGCTTTCCTGGACGAGTCGTACGGCCGGCTGTCCGACGCGGGCCGGTTGGAAGATCACGTCGCCGCACTGGAACAGCTGGCTGGTTCGCGGCCGTGGATGGACCTGTCTCGGGTGGGCGTGATGGGCCACTCAGGCGGCGGTTTTGCTGCTGGGCGGGCGATGCTGGCGTTCCCCGAGACGTACCACGCCGGCGTCGCACTCTCCGGCTCGCACGACAACCGCTACATCGGCCTGGGCTGGGCCGAGTCCTGCGACGGCTTTTCGAACCCGGAGGCTTGGGCCCGTGCGTCGAACATCGAGCTCGCGGACCGGTTGGCGGGAAAGCTGCTGCTGGTGCACGGCGAACTGGACGACACGGTCCACCCGGACCACGCGCTGCGGCTGGCGGACGCTTTGATCGCGGCCGGCAAGGACTTCGAGCTGCTGATCGTGCCGGGGGCCGAGCACCTGTTCATCGACAGGCTGGCCTACGTGCGGACGCGCTGCTGGGACTTCCTGGTCCGCTCGCTGATGGGCGTCGAGCCGCCCGCTTACCGCCCGGCGCCGATCGCCATCGACCCGGAGGTGCTCGGCGAGATGATGTAGCAACCAGCAGGGAACGCCGACCACCCTTCGCCGACCTGGGCAAGGGTGGTCGGCACATGCACGCCCTCGCTCGGCGAGAGCCCACATGTAGGCGTCGGGCCCCAACCGGCGGAACGCGGAGGAGGCCGATCACCTCGGCCTCTTCCCAGTCAAGCAACTCCGCCAACCTGCGCGGGGTGGGCGTGCCATCCAGCAAGCCAGTTTCACTCCAGCGTTCGGAGCAGACTCTCCCTGAAGGAAGTACTTCTTGGAGGGCTTCTAAATTCGCTTCGAGATCAGCGGGTACTCGACGACGAGGCCGTTCTTGTCGACCTTGATGTTCTGCTCGAACCCGCCGCTCTTGAACCGCACCACCGAGACGTCGTCCCCCACGGACACCGTGCGATAGGTCTGGGTCACGACCTTCACCGACAGATCGGGCAGATTCACGCGCACGACCGGCAGCGCGTGCTCCCCCTCCTCGCGGTGCAGGTTCAGCCTGCGGATCGGGATGGCGTTGAAGAGCACGGCGAACTGGACGTCGACGTCGAGGGCGTCGTTGAACGTCTCGCGCTTGCTGCCCTGGCCGTGGTCGACGAGCCAGGCGCCGTCCTCGGTGCGCGACAAGGAGCACTGGCGCTCTTCCGACACGGTCGCCGTGCGGAGCAGCAGGCGGTTGACCTGGCCGCTCTCGCCCACGGAGACCTCGAAGGAGGCGTTGAACTGCTCGTCGGGGCCCGCGGCGACCAGGCGGCCGGTCGCGCGGAGGCGTTGGTCGCTGGAGAGAAGCAGCCGGACCTGCTCCAGCCTGGGCTCGTGGATGCCCTGCCAGGTGATCATTTCCGGCCTGCGGGCAGAAGGAGAGCGGGTCTCCCCGTTCGAGGTGACCCGCCCTGCGTCAGTGGCGTTAGAGGAGTTCACTCATCCACCTGGAAGGATGTCCTTGATCTTCTCGGCAACCGAGTCGACCTGCTCGTCGTGACCGAACTTGCCGCTGACGAAATCCGCCGCGGCGTCCACGCCCTTGTCGACCTGCTCGTGGTGCTCCTCAGCGAGGTCCATGGCCTTGTTCTTGATCTCGTCGAAGTTCATGTGGTGCTCCTCCGCTCCTGACGCAGGGTACCCGAGTGGGGCCCGCGTGTTGATAGCCGCGATCACGCTAACTCCGCCTGGACAAGTCGGCTCGGCGACGCGGATGATGACCCCGCCGCCGCCTGGTCGGCCGCCGTCGCGGCCAGAACCAGGAGGACACGCCACATGACACGGCTCCTGCGTGGAGTTATGTCCGCTGTACTGCTTTTGCCGCTCGTCGTTGTCTCGTCGGCCCACGCCACAGCCGACACGCAGAGCTCCGACCTGGGCAAAGCCAAGTTCACGGTGACGAACACGGCCACGAGCGTCGCTGCCCGCAGTGACCGGCGGCCCGTCGCGGGTGGGGTCTACGACCGCAAGGTCGGCAGGACCTTCATCTCGTGGGCAGGCCAGTACGAGGACAGCTACGTCCAGACGTACGACCACCGCAAGGCCACCTGGTCCGCGCCCAACCGGGTCGCGGACGGGGACAAGGACTCGCACAACTACCCGACCATGGTTCAGGCCCGCGACGGGCATCTGCTGATCTTCCGCGGGATGCACAACGTCGAGCTGCGCATGTCCCGCTCGCCCCAGGCCAACTCGGCCGACGGCGTCTGGGAGGAGACGCTGATCTCCAAGAACGCGGCCACGTACCCGATGCCGTTCGTCACGCGCGACGGGACGATCTACGTCTTCTACCGCGAGACGACCCGCGACCTCGACCACGTGACGGCCACGGACACGCGTCCGATGCTCTACGTGGTGTCCAAGGACAACGGCAAGACGTGGAAGACCTCCACGGAACTGACCGGTGACCGGTTCGCGATCGGGTCGACGTCCCGCGCGGACAACATGAACGAGATCTACATCGGTCAGCTGCGGCAGGAGGACAACGGCCGCGTGCGGATCGCGTACACGCTCGCCGGTGGTGGCCCGGAAGGACATCTGCACGACCGCTACCACCGCAACATGTACTACGCGACGTTCGACCCGCGGAACCTGCACTTCTACTCGGCGGCCGGCAGGGATCTGGGCACCCAGATCGACGACGCCGACCAGGAGACGTACCTGAAGATCGCGGAGACCCCGCTGACCCTGCCGAACGCGGTCAAGTCCCCCGACTACATCCAGCAGGTGGGCACGACGCTGGGCAGGCCGTTCGTGCTGTGGTTCATGGGCGACCAGGACAAGGGACCGCTGCACAACTTCATGTCCACCTGGAACGGTCGCAGCTGGGAGACCAAGGAAGTGGCACGGGGACTGCGCACCCGTGACATGGAGCAGATCGACCCGTTCACGTGGCGCGTGTACGCCACCGAGGACGGCAAGCCGAACGTCAACACCTACCTGGTGCGGTTCGGCTGCACGTGGACGCCGGAAGCGGTGATCCCGACGGCCAAGCCGGTGCAGCGCGTCGAGATCGTGGAGAACTTCCGCGACCCGGCCCGCGCGATCTTCTCCGGCGCCTCCTCCGACCGGGACGTCGCGATCGCCGACGGCGACATCAGCGTCGCCGGCATTACCCGCCGGTAACGGAACGCGGGGGCCCCGCGTTTCCTTCAGGAGAAGCGGGATCACGCGGAGCAGCCAGCCGCAGACCGGGCACGACGGGTAGCACGGACGCGTCCCACATGCC
>NZ_JBEXPJ010000083.1:0-36467 GCF_040611995.1 Lentzea sp. NPDC006480 | reverse complement strand
CGGCCGGTCGTCACACGGTGCACAGACGCTCTCGACAGTCGATCCACACGGCACCGCGACGTAGCGGACCTCGTAGGACTCGTGGTCCTCGACTTCCATCGTGAACGGCCGGACGCACACACCGTGCTGCTCAGCAGCAGCCTTGGTGACGTCGATCGCGGCCGGCTGCCTCATCCGTTCCGCACGTGTCTGACCTGCAACATCGCCGGGAAAGGTAGTGATGTTCGTGCTCACGCCGCCTCCCTCTGGTCATGACCTCCGGAGAGGTGGTGAACGGTCGCCGGAGCGAGGAACAGCCCGAGCTCAACGAGGTCCGCATCCGTGACGTGGAACGCCCGTGCCCGGTCCGGTTCGCGCTGCCCGTCCTCCTTGAGCCAGGCCACACCGGGCGTGTTCTCGCTGATCTCGTGAGCAGCCGCCCCGCGTTGCCTGACGCCGTCCCCGAGCACCATGTCGACCTGGATCGGCTCATCGAGGCGCAGCGCCACGCGTGTTGTGAACAGGTGCCGGAAACCCACGATCTCCTTGCGCGGGTCCTGGACCAGCGCCACCGTGGCCACACCAGGAGCGCGTCCCTGTGAGCTGATGGTCTGGACGGCGCGGGAAGCACGCTCCCGCAGTTGCTTGTCCTGCTGGTAGGCGATCAGGTCCGCCAGCTCGTCCACCACCAGGACCGTGAACGGCTCACCAGCGCTACGCGTCCACAGGCGACGAACGCCCCGGTACCGCGAAGCGCGAGCCTTGACCTCTGTCGCGATCTCTTCGAGCAGCTCGACCGCGTCCGGCCCGTTGTCGTAGACGACTTTGTCGAATGCGTCCGGGCATTGGCCGAGTTCCATCCCGCCCTTGGGATCGATGCCGACGAGCCGAACCAGACCGGCACGAATCGCGGGAGCGAGCTGCCAGACGATCGACCAGAGCACCGAGCCCTTGCCCGCGCCAGGAACGCCGACCACGAGGATCTGCGAGCCCAACAGCTTGAGTCGCCACGGCTTACCGGTCTCCGTCCGCCCGACCACCAGCTTCTTGAGGTCGACGTCTGCGGAGTCATCGAGCCGCGGGACGGGTACCGGCCGGGCGAGCGGATCGGCGTGGATGAAGTCGAGTTCGAGCAGTCGAGGCTTCAGCACGCGAACCCGGCAGGACCGAGCGTTGAAAGAGTGCGCCAGGTTGTCCCGTCGCGCTTCCCACTGCTCTGGAGACTGCGCCGGGATCATCCGCACCCGGACCTTGTCCCGCCAGCCCTCAGCACGAACGCGTCGGAGAGCAGGCCGGTACTCCTTGCCCCGGTGTTCCTTGGCGAGGTCGGCCAGCCGCATCACGGTGCGCCACTTCGGCACGTAGACCGTGGCCCGCCGCCATTCGGTGACGACGCGGTACCAGCAATGCCGCAGGAACGACCGCTGATGCAGCCCGTACCAGATCGACAGGGCGGCAACCAGGGTGAGCAACGCCAACACGAGCGGCGACAGCCCGAACTCTCGGTACCCCACGAGCCCGACCACAGACACGCCGGCCGTCACCGGGTACCGAAGGCTGAGGAGGACCAGGCGGACGCCGAGCCACACCGCGACCCCTGCCAACACGAACGGCAGCGCGATGACCTTCGCCCACCGGGGAAGCCATATCCACCACGGAAAGCGCGGCCGAGCACCCTCGAACGGAGCCGGATCAACCCACTTCGTCCCGCTCATCGCGCACCACCCGAGCACGCGACACACTCAAAGACGCTGCCCACACTCGGGATACGGCCAACCGGCCGGAACGCTCCCTGACCGGTACCGCACTGACGCTTGCAGGTCAGGCACTCAAGACCTTCAGCCTGCGCCTGGGTGAGGTCGAGGCTGACGAGTTCCCCGTTCTCCAGCATCACGGCGAACGTCGACACGGCCTGCTTGCTGGCGATCAGCCGATCCCAGCGCTGTTGTTTCAGGGCCTTGTCTGGCGCACAGATGCGCCCAGGCTCTACGCTCATCGTTGTTCACTCCCACGTTGGAGGGACAAGCGCAGGAGCGGCATGGTTGGTAGCCGGTTTCCGCTTCTGCGCCTACGTTTCCCTTGCGCCGCAAGAAGACGTGCGGCATCGCCACGTAACCCCGCAGGATCACGCGCTCTGTCTAAACAGGACTTTGCTAGGCCTTCTTGCTGCTGAGTTCCCGGTCGATCGCTTCGGCCTTCTCCCGCTCACGGGTGGCCCAGTAGAGGGCTTCGTGGTGGTGCGCCCGATCCACCTCAGCGATCCGCGCGTACACAGCCGCGGAACGGACGTAGAAGTCCCGCATCACCTTGGGCGCGGAGTTCGGCGCGGGCATCAACTTGCCCACAACGTCGTGGGCCTCCATCAGCGTGCGAGCCTCCTGCGCAGGCACCCACTGCTCCGACTTCGCCATGCTCATTCCTCGTTCTGATCAGCCAGGGGCACCCGCGACTGCTCGATCCGCGCCCGGCGTTCGAATTCCTCAGCCGCAATGGAGCAGGCATGCCGAGCCCACAAGGGCACCGCCAGATCAGCGGCCAAGATCCGCCATGCCTGCGCCACTGCCGAATAACCAAGAGCGAGACGGACCACTGCCCGTGCATCCCCGATGCTGGAAGCGGCAAACAGCGCCGCCGTCTGCTCCGCGTACGCGGTGTTCCAGCGGGCGACCGCCTCACGCGACGGCCGCGCCACCGTCAGGCCGCCGTCTTCTGCTCGCTCTGGCCCTGCTGACCCGCAGGCTTGCTCTCACGCTTCGGCGGGGTTCCGGCCTGGAGGGAGGCGATGCCCGTGGCCCGGATGGTGAAGCCCTGGTACTTGAACCGGTCCCCCATGACGCGCGGCTCGACCGTCAGCCCCTCGAACGCGACCGGCCGGACCTCGACGCCGGGCATGACCTGCACCGCGTGCGGCGGGACGGGCTGGACATCCGCGAGCACCGTCACGGTGACCGAGGCGTCCCGCTCCTTCTCAGCCGACGGGTCAGTGACCACGACCTTCCACTGCCGCTTGCCCGAGCGTTCGTCGATCTTCTGCTTGGGCTGCTTACCGCGGGCCTTGTCCTCCTGGCTCATGTACTCCATGTCCGGAGCCACCTCACCGACCATCAGCGCGCCCATCGGAAAGACCTGGTCAAACGCCGCTTCGAAGCGCGTGCCGTACGGAACCGCCATGACAACCTCCCTAGCCTCGCTAGGCCGTCTGTACGACCTAGCCAAGTTACAAGCTAGCTAGGTTGTCTAGCCAAGTCAAGCAGGCTGGGTTTTGGGGTTGAGCTAGCTCACTAGGCGGGCTAGCCAAGCTGCCCTAGTCTTGAGGTGTTCTGTTTGGCTCTTCCTCAAACAGAACGGCCAGCCGTAGAGAAGGAGCAGTGGTGGCACTCGATCCCGACGACCCGCGCCCGCCGTATGTGCAGGTGGCGAACGCTCTCCGGGCCGCCATCCTGACCAAGGTCTTCAAGGCTGGGGACAAGCTGCCCTCGCGCGCCGAGCTGGCGAAGAAGTACGAAGTCGCGCCGATGACCGTGCAGAACGCGCTGCGTGAGCTGCGGGACGAAGGTTTGATCGTCTCCCGGCAGGGCAGCGGCGTCTTCGTCCGCGAGCGCACCGAACGCCCAGTAGGACTCCGTCCGCACATCGAGCGTGCCTTCGATGCCGAGCACGTCACCATCGACTTCTCTGGCTTCTCCGGCGAGACACTGCAAGGTGTCATGCAGGAGCCGCTGGACAAGATCCGAATCGGCCGGCTGACTCCAGCGTCGATCAACATCCGGATGCTCGTCCCGGACACGTCTCAGCCGTGGGCAATCCCATGCCAGGTCGAGGACCTGCAGGACAGCCCAGGCTTCCGCAAGCGCATGGACGAGATCATGCGCCGCCACACCCTCGCGATCGTGGACAACGTCCAGGAACTCGGCGACCTCGGCCTGGTCAAGGACGTCTCTGTAGAGATCAAAGTCCACCGCGCCGCGCCCCTGTTCAAGCTTTACCTGCTGAACAACGAGGAAGCGTTCTTCGGCTTCTATCCGGTCCGCGAGCATGTCATCCGCTTCGACGGCGACCCGAAGCCGATCTACGACCTAGTGGGCAAAGAAGCCATTCTCTTCCACCACAGCGTTACCGACGACGACACCAGCACTGGCAGTCAGTACGTCGAGCAGGCGCGCATGTGGTTCGACTCTATGTGGGGCACTGTGTCGACGGAGTACAAGCGGTGACTATGGGCTTCGATCAAAGCGATGACGAAGGTCGCTGTGTACGCAGCCTATTAGCAACCAGCGACGCACTTTTGCTTGACTTCGATGGCCCTATCTGCTCGGTCTTCGCCGGATACCCGGCGTCTATAGTTGCAAATCAACTTCGTGACGTTCTTTTGCACGGCGGTCATACTGAGCTTCCGACAGAGGTTGAGAAGACCGATGATCCGTTTGAGCTCTTCAAGTATGCTGGCATGCTTGGACACGATGAGGCGCATTATATTGAGGCAGCGCTACGTGCGTATGAGGTCGAAGCAATAGCGACAGCTGAACCCACGCCTGGGGCGCATGATCTTATTCACGGGTGGGTCGCCGGAGGGCGCAGTCTCGCGGTTGTGAGCAACAATAGCGCGGAAGCAGTCGAGTCCTATATTCATCGACAGAAACTTCCGTATCAGGATATTCTGATCGCCGCCCGCGAGTCGGCGGACCCTCAGTTGCTCAAGCCGAACCCTTACCTCATCAAAAGTGGCATCGGGAAACTCGGGTGCTCTTCGTCCTCAAGTCTCCTTGTTGGGGACTCGGTCACCGACATTTTTGCCGCAAGTGCCGCTAATGTTCGGTCGATCGGATATGCAAACAAGCCTGGTAAACGTGCTCAACTAGACGAGGCAGGCGCTGATGCGGTTGTGGAATCGATGGAGAAACTACTTCGATCTATCGGCCCGTAAGCTCGGGTTCCGTCCAGATTACTCGTCTCCTGAGGCGCGTACCATTGGTGAAACAGCCGAAACCTTCGGGATTTCGCGCGCGGAGGCGCTGGCGGTATATGAAGCGCTTGTCTACGTAAGCATGACGACAGGGCCGTATGCGCGCAAGACCGCATTGCCCGTGCTTCTGTTCATTTCGGTGCAGATCTTCCAGCCGGGACTTCTGTTCGAGTTCGGCTGGCTGAATAACGTGCTCGGAGGCGCCCTTCTTGTCCTTGTACTCGTCATGAGTATGTGGGACTGGAGATCGCCTCGCGTAGCGTATTCCAAGCTTCTTGTCAACGCGTACAAGGCATTGATCGATATCTCGCAGCTCGGTCGAAGTCGCAAGATTCAAGCAGAGGTGGACAATAAATGGAGAGCAAGAATTGTGCATGCCGCTAGCTATGTCCGCAGGGACATCCGAAAAGCGGCTTGGGTTATCGCTAGCGAGATGACATTTTTGCAAACTGGGAGCAGAAGTCTAATCGCACCTCAGCTTAGGAACACCTACGCGCGTGCGATCAACAACGGAGCACAGTGGCGGCCAAACGACCGCATGTCTACTGAGGAGGCCAAGCGCGCATGTGTGGAGTTGATCAAGAATCTATCAAGCAAAACTCCTGATCGCCTGATCTATGTGGAGTTTTCGACAAGAGCGCCAAATCTCGTTCCGCGGAGGGCGTGGAAGGTTATGGCTGTGATTCGCCCATTGATGGTTCCGGTGAGCGTTGCCGTAATCAGCGCTGTCGTGGCAGCCGCACTTCGGATTATTGTGAAGTAGGGCGTGAGGGTGCCCTAGCGGCTATGGATCCAGTAGCGAGCAGCCCACGAGATGGTTGTACGCCACGCTTGCTTGTTCTTGCTTGAACAAGGCGCGCTTTCTTGGTGACCAATTCTCGATGCGTTTTATGATCATCGATATGTTGTGATCCGAGTTTTCTGCATCAGTTGCCGCAAAATGCACAGTGCTTAGCAGCTCGACCCCGTATGGAAACTCAAAGCCTGCCACTATTTGCCCAAGGCGTTCAATCGCCCTTGAAAACCCATCGTCGTCGGCGAGCAGCCTGCGTGCTTCGTCAATAGCGGAACCGTCTAGCGACAAGGTCGCCTTCGCGCCGCCTGTGCCATCGCCGAACCCGTAGATGAAATGGCCTTCGACGGCGCTAATGAAGTTATCTAGATTCTTGGCATACGGCCCATAGTGGCCTTGCGTGAAGCGCAAGCCAAGCGGCCATCCAGATTCCTGGAGGAAGTACGCAATCTTGTGTGCTTCTAGCATGGACAGCTTACGCTCGACTGCAAGACCAGCATTCAAGCTAAGATCGATGTACTCATCGAATGCGCGGATCACGGCCCCGCCAAAGCGTGTCAACCGCGGCCTCTTCGTTCGAACGGGCATTGATGCCGTTGACGGTGCGCCGGACGGTGCATATACAAATACATCAACATCAGTCAAGTCGCCAAGCGCTGCCTCGATGAGGGGATACACGTCATTCCAATCGAGACCGCCGTTGCCGCAACCAAGTGGCGGTATAGCGATCGACCGGATGTTGTGTTTTTCGATCACCTCGCGCAAGGCGCTCAACCCTGAGCGGACGTCTTCAAGTCGAGATTGTGCGCGCCAGTGCCGCTTAGTGGGGAAGGCGAGAATGTACTTGGGGTTTGTCATCAAGCCAGTCTCGTGGACAAGAATCTTGCCGACCTCGAACTCGCCCTTCCGGCACGCAGAGGCGTACTCACGGAAGCTTTCCGGATACGCTCGTTTGAACTGAAGGGCAATGCCCTTACCCATCACTCCGACAGTGTTTACCGTGTTCACGAGCGCTTCGGCTGTTGATTCGAGGAGATTGCCTTGAGCTTGATGAAACATCCTACACCTCCCTTGACTGTTCCGGCTGCCTAGAAGTACCAGTTGGGCCTGACGTGTACGGGGATATTGTTCCCGACAATCGCTCTCGCCTGCTTGGCAACTTCTTCTGACTTAGTAATGATAGCACCAATGCAGTGCAGGGGAAGGAATCTGTGAACTAGAAACTCGGCTTGTCGTCGACGTACGCGGTCTCCGTCCTCTTCAGTGTCGCTCCAGTAGCGCTCCTTCATCAACGGCCAGTCCACCTCGTTGTGAAGTTCATTCCAGTCGTTGTAGTGCTGGGTGATGTAGGCAGCGCAGTTCCCATCGCTCCCGACCCAGTTTAGTCCCGCAGCTGTTACGCGTTCTACAGATGACACCAGATAGATCAAAGTGTCTTGGCCGCCGCCATAGGTTGATACGCCGCCCTTGTGGATTCTGAAGAGCATCGGGGAGCGAGGCGCGAAGTAGAACGGCACGTAGTCGCCGACACTCCCGTACGGGCTTGCGGTAATCGGTATCTCCCGACGACGCGCTTTGATGTCTGCTGCGGCACAGTCCACCGACGGCCCGCCGATCTGGCTCATCGCAGCGTCACACCACATGCCACCCTGCTCGACGATGCCGGGCAGGTTCGCGATGGGCGTGAAGTGCATGATCAAAGTCTCGGCTTGGGCGGCAGCCATGTGTTGCTCCGGGTCGGGGTGCATCAGTTGGTTTGCATCATGGCAAGTAGGTCTGACATTTTGCGGCAGACCCGCTGTTGACCTCGATGATGAGGTTGAGCAAGGGCGTGATGACGGTCGTTGCAGGCCATCGTGCATTGCCTGCCGAACTTGGCTCTATGGGATCAAGGCGCGCCGCCGACGGCGGCGCGCTGTGCCTGTCACCTTGGCACCGGGTCCACATCCATCCCGGCACGCCAGGCTCCCGCTTCGCTCCGCCTGTCGGCCGGGCGGCGCGGCACGGCCGGCCGGTCGGCAGCACCACCGTCGACGGCGCGCAGGACCCAAGCTTCCAGCCAGCACCGGCCAGGCCGATCGCGCGCATGGTCACCCTGATCGAGCTGGGCACGGCGATCGACGCCCGCCGACGCTCCGCGCCAACGGCCAACGAACCGCGGACAGCACGAAGGGCAGCACCCCGACACGCCATGATCAGCCACGGCCAGCAGCGACGCGTCAAGGCGGGAGAACGTGCCTTGACCCGCCACTACTGACCGCGAGATCAGCTTCGTGTCGGGGTGATGCCCCAGGTGTGGACAGCCCGAAGCCAGGCCGTGTCCAGGCCGTCGAAGGTCCGGAAGGGTCGATCAACGACGACAAACGACGACCCGGAACGCGCAGGTCAGCCGAGATTCAGCCTCAGGACGGCCAGATCAGCCAGACCCCAGCGCAAGATCTTCACGATCTTCGAGGGAACTTCGGAGATTCAGCGACTGGTCGTGTCGCGCATGATCTCGGGAATGCAGATCAAGTGACCGAACGGGCCGGGGTGACGTCACCCCGGCCCGTTTCACGTCAGCAGGACGCGCCGCTGGCCCCGGTCAGCGCGTCGTCGTCCACCCACACGGTGGCGACGGCGCGGCTGCACTTGTCGTTGAGGACGCGGCTGAACGTCCAGACGTCCTTCTGATTCACCTCGCCCCTGGTGGGCGGGGTGGTGATGCCGTCCGCCCGCAGTGCGATGTCCGCACGGAACGGGCTGCTGCTCACGAGGCGGACGTGGCCGTACTTGCCGCCGCAGCCCTGGAACTGCGTGATGGTGGCCATCGTCGAGGTGCCGCGCTTGACGACGCTGGTCGAGCCGATCTGCACGGCGCTCGGGCAGGTCGGCGGGGTCGGTTCTGCTGCCTGTGCGGTGCCCGTGAGGAGCAGGGCGACGCCGGTCGTGACGATTCCCAGTTTGATCAGCACGGATGTGAACGTAGGTCGCGTTGGTTAGCCGACGGTAAATCCGCGAACGCGTGGAGTAACGCTGGATCTCGCTGCGCCGATCAGCCCAGTGGATCGGCGTTAGGGGGAATCGAGATGCTCCCGAATGTGTACCTCATGGCTGCCGCGGTTCTGGCCGGTGCCGCGGGCAGTGCCTACGTCGTGACGGTCGTGGACCGTCGGGAGCCGGCTGTGGCGAGTGTTGTGCGCGTGGTCGACGGCGAGACGGTCGAGGTGCGCGAGGGCGATCGGGTCACGGTTGTACGGCTGGTGAACGTCGATGCGCCTGCTGCGGACGAGTGTTTGTACGACGAGTCCCGGAAGAAGCTGAGCGAGCTGCTGCCGGTCGGAAAACAGGTCACGGTCACGAGAGAAGGGCCGTTGGTCGGCCTGTCCACAGAGGACGGTCTGGTCAACGCGAGACTCATCGCCGACGGACTGGCCGTGCCCACGGTCAACGGGACGCGTTTCCTCGACCAGGTGAAGGCAGCCGACAACGCGGCCGCGGAGAACCACAAAGGGCTGCATTCGCCTGAGGTGCCGTGCACGTTGCCCGGGCAGGTCAAGGCGATCACCGAGGCGGCTGCCGCCGTTGAGGCGCAGCCGCTCAAGGCCAGCAAGACCGAGCTGACGGTGGCAGCGGACACGGCCAGGACCGCGATCGCGCTGGTGGATCAGCTGGGCAAGCCCGGCGGGCTGACGTGGGACGCGGTGGCGCCGGTGGACCAGACGGTGTTGCTGGCGAAGGTCACCAAGGCGGTGCCGACGTTGTACCGCAAGGAAGCCGAGCTGCGGAACGTCGTCAAAGGCTTGAAGTAGTGGCCCGCCGTACCCCTGCGCCGGCGGGCCGCCACGAACATCTCGGTCTGCGGTTATAGGCCGGTAAACGTCCTGGTTGGCCCTACGCTCCCGAACCATGAGGCTCTTACCGGTGCAGTGGGCCGCGGTCGTGCTGATCGTGATCGACGCGATCGTCATCGCGGTGGGGTTCGTGACCGGCACCGCCGTGGTGCCGGGCTGGGCGACTGTCGTGCTGGTGCTCGCCTCCATGGCGCTCATGGTGCTGCTGCTCATGCGGTCGGGCGAGTCGATCCGCATCGACGGAATGCCGACGTTTTTCAAGCTGCTGCGCGAGACGTTGCCGACGTGGGCAGTCGCGCTGACCTTCGTCGCGTTCTACGGCGGGTGGCTGATCGCCGTGATCGGGATGCTGTCCCGCAGCACGGCCCGGAACGAAGTGGCTGACCAGCGACTCTGGACGGCGTTCGCCCTCGCGTTCGCTGGTGCCGTGCTCGGGTTCGCCGGCATTGCACGGCGGCGGCTCGAGGAGACCCGCTAGAGCGGCAGCGGCAGGATCGTCGCCACGCGCTTGAGCTCGCGGTGGTGCACGGCGAGCAGCACGACGTCGTCGGCGCGGCGAAAGTGCAGCACCCGGAAGCTCTTGTACGGGCTGTCGTGGTGGGTGATCATCTCGACCCGGCCCTGGGCGGGACTGAAGACGATCCGCTTGTCCCAGACGATGCGGGACGGGCCGAAGCAGAGCTCGCCTTCCTGCCAGCGGCCGTTGATGAAGACGTCGCCGTCGCCCAGCGTGTGGTCGTCGCCCGTGGGGCCCAGAATCCCCGCAGCGACTCCCCCGATGACCTCGATCAGAACAGACACAACGATCCCCCTTCGTCCTCACGAGAACGAGCTGGGCGCCCAGCTGGTTCCCGCAGGTGGCAGGGGTTTAGCCGAACGGCTGCCCGGCGGCGCGCAGCCAGGCGCGCTCACGGGAGTGGTCCGGCATGGCCGGCCATCCGTTGATCCTCGCGATCAGCACCCAGTACCGCTCGGCACGTGGGTCCGCGAAGTCGGAGAACGTGCGCAGCCGCTCGACGACGCGTTCGTCGTTCGGCACGCCCAGCGCCTCCGCCCAGTTGGCGTTCACGCGGTCGACGACCTCGCGAGCCTCGTCGGACTCCGGCGCGACACCGGCTTCGAGCGCCGCGCGCGCCTGGTCGATCGCGAAGTTGAACGCCGCCATCTGGTTGTCGGCCGGCGGGCTCATGTCCGCGCCACCACGACGCTGTTCCTCGTGCTGCTGGGACATCCGCTTCACCGACGCCCGGAAGTCCGGATCCTGCACCAGCTTCGCGAGCTCGACCCACGCCTCCAGCTGTTCGGTCGACGGGTCGTCCGGCAGCTCGATCCGCACCGAGCGCATGTGCTGCTCGAACTGCGGATCCAGCTCGTACGGCCCGAACACCTCCTCGAAGAAGTCGTCGAGGATGCGCTGGCGCTCCTCGTCCGACATCCGCGCCAACTCGTTCATCAGTTCCATCTCCCCTCCCTTGGCGACCGCGCGCAGGACGGCACGGCGGATCCGCAACGTCCTCATCTGCGCGTCGATCGCGTCTGCATGGGCGCGCGCCACGTCGGTCACCGTCACCTCGCGGGCGAGAACCCGCCCGGCGGTCGGCAGGTCGACACCCAGATCCCGCAGGGTGCGGACGAGCTTGAGCTTGGCGACCGCCTCACCGTCGTACGTCCGGTAGCCGCCGACCGTTCTCGCGGTGGGCGGGATGAGGCCCTGGTCGGAGTAGAACCGGATCGTTCGGACGGTGAGGCCGGTCATCCTGGCCAGCTCGCCGATCTGGTAGCGCGTCACGGGGACAACTCTGAACCCTCCAGTGACTGGAGAGTCAAACCCGATTAACCGATCGAGTTCCAGAACCCGCAGTTGTGCCTGGTCAGGCCGTTGATGTGGCCGACGTGGCCGAGCGAGTACTCCTGCACGTCGCCGCTCGCGTACCGCGCCCAGCCGGGCTTGCCGGTGCGCGCGAACGTCGTCCAGTCGCGGATCATCGTCGACGCCAGCTGCTGCTGCGCCGGGGTGAGGTCGAACGTCGGGATGTCGAAGAAGTAGGCGAGCTCGAACGAGTGCGCGGCGCCGGCCGGGAAGCCCGCGGGGAACAGGTCCTTGAACCAGCCGAGCGGCGCGGTGCGGTCGGCGAACTCGTAGCCGTAGGTCGGCGTGTAGCGCGAGAGCAGCCGGTCATCCGTGAGCTGGTTGCACGCCCACACGCCGTCTGTGAGCACAGCGCCGTACGCAACACGCGCTGACTCACCGGCCGGGTATTCGGCCACGATCTTGGCGGCCTTCTCCGCACCGAACCCCTGCTCCAGCAAACCGTTGTAGTCGAACGGTTCCGGCACGGTCGCGGACGTCAGCCTGCCCTCGTCCCGGGTGTTGCCCCAGATCACCGGGACGCGGTTGAAGCGGCCGGACTTCAGCGCGTCGACGGGGTTCACCGGCAGCACGCCGGTGCCGGTCACCACCGGGGTCGCGCCGCGGTCGATCGCGGTGAAAGCCGTGGGAGGCAACGAACGCAGGCACGCGATGTCGGAGCAACCGAGCTGGGCCGAGATGGCCACGGCGTCGGCCGCAGCCGCGTCCTTCGTGATCCACGGGCTACCGGCGGGCTTGGTGTGGATCACGCCGTTGGCACCCCACGTCGTGGAGCAACCACCGCTCTGCGCGATGGCCTTCTGGAACAGTCCGCGAGACCGCGGTGATGTCACGTGCGCACACACGTCGAACGCACCGCCGGACTCACCGAAGACGGTGACGTTGTGCGGGTCTCCACCGAACGCGGAAGCGTTGCGCTGCACCCACTTCAGCGCCGCCTGCTGGTCCTCGATGCCGTACGCGCCCGAGTCCGGCAGGTCCGGGTGCCCGAAGAAGCCGAAGAAACCGAGCCGGAAGTTGATCGTCACGACGACCACGTCACCCTGCACGACCAACCGCCGCGGGTCGAACCCGTCACCGGACAGGTAGCTGTTGCCGCCGCCGTGGAGGTACACCATGACCGGCTTGCGGCCGTGCGTGGCAGGCGTCGTGACGTTGAGGTACAGGCAGTCCTCGGTGCTGCTCGGCGAACCGGCTCCGGGTGCCTGCGCGCAGACAGGGCCGGGCTTGGTGGCGTCACGAGGCGTCGTCCACGGCGTGACCGGCTGCGGCGAACGCCACCGCAGCTCGCCCACCGGCGGTGCCGCGTACGGAATCCCTTGGTAGACCTGGCGATCGGCGAGAACGGTGCCGCTGACGGGACCGGCGTCGGTGCGCACCAGGCCGGGCTCGGAAGCCTGCGCCACCGCGATCGGAGTGGCCAGCAGCGTTGCGGCGATCAGCAAAGACAGTCGCTTGAGCACGTTGTTCGTCCCCTCAGAAGAAGCGTTGACACACATGCGTCGAACGAAGGCCCGTGGGCTCGACATCCGGGAGCCGTCGCATACCGGGCTGTTCGTCCCGTGCGGCACGATCATGTGCGTGGGTTCGTTCACCTGGCAGTACGCGGCGGCGGGGGCGCTGGCCGTGGTGTGGCTGTTGTTGCTGGTCCGGCGCCTCGGCCTGCCGTTTCGCCGACGGCAGCGGACCAGGCGCGAGGGTCAGGTCCCGGTCTGGATGTCGATCGTCGGCTGGCTGCTGATCGCGGTGCTGGTGGCCGCGGCGGCGGGTGGCGGGTTGCTCTGGCTGCTGGGCTGGCCCAGGTTGCCGAAGCAGGCGGCGTTCAACACCACCGAGATGCTCGACCTGCTGAAGATCGGGCTGGCGGTGGTCGCGGGGTTCGGCGGCGTGGTCGCGCTGGCGGTGAACTACCGCAAGCAGCGGGTCACCGAGGCTGCCCACGCGCACGCGCTCAACCAGGAGGAACGCGAGCGCACGAAGCTGTTCAACGAACGCTTCAAGGTCGCCGCGGAGCTCCTCAACAGCGACCAGGTAGGTCTGCGCATCGCCGGGGTTTCCGCCATGGCGGGTCTGGCCGACGACTGGGAGCCCCAGCGGCAGACGTGCGTGGACGCGCTGATCGACCAGCTGCGGCTGCACGAGGACGACGCCGAGACGACGAACAAGATCTTCCGCGCCCTGCGTGATCGGCTCGGAACGCACCGCGCAGCAGGGCCGTGGTCGGAGCTGAACTTCGACTTCACCAGCGTCCGGTTCGTGGACGCCGACTTCAGCGAACGCACCTTCGCCGGTGCGGTGATCTTCGACGGCGCCGAGTTCACCGGTGAGAACACCTCGTTCGAACGCACCGCGTTTCGCGATACGGTGCTGAGCTGCCACGGCACGACGTTCACCAGCACCGAGGTCAACTTCCAGGACGCGTACTTCAACTACGGCGCAATCGAGTTCGTCGGCTGCACCTTCGACCACGCGACGCTCAACATGCGCGGCATGACCGCGCATGTTCGGGGGTTCGACTTCTACCGCTGCACGTTCAACAACAGCAACGTCGTCGGGCGGGACACGGATCTGACTTCGATTCGGGTCGAGCTGTGCACGCTCGTCGACAGCACCATCGACGTGCGGAGGTACGCATTCCCAACGATTCCGTACGTGCGGCTCAAGAACAACACGATCGTGAGCGGTGGGGAGCCCGAAGGACTCCCCACCACGTCGAGCGAATCTCAGTAGGTCATCGCGATGCCCGGCTCGGCCAGCAGCGCGCCGACGTCGGCCAGGAACTGCGAACCCTGCTGGCCGTCGACCACGCGGTGGTCGAACGACAGCGCGAGCTGGCAGATCTTGCGGATCTTGATCTCGCCGTCGACCACCCACGGCATGTCGCGGATCGCGCCGAGCGCGAGGATCGCGGACTCGCCGGGGTTGAGGATCGGTGTGCCGGTGTCGACGCCGAAGACGCCGACGTTGGTGATCGTGATCGTGCCGTTCATCATGTCGGCCGGGGAGGTCTTGCCGTCCCTGGCGACCGTGGCGAGCTCGTCCAGCGCGACCGCGAGCTCCTTGAGGGACATGCGGTCGGCGTCGCGGACCTTCGGCACCACCAGGCCGCGCGGCGTGGCGGCCGCGATGCCCAGGTGGACGTAGTCCTTGTAGACGATCTCGTTGGCGGCGCTGTCCCACGTCGCGTTGACGTCGGGCGTGCGGCGGGCCGCGAGGATGACGGCCTTGGCGCAGAACGCCAGCGGAGTCAGCTTCACGCCCTGGAACTCACGAGCGTTCTTGAGCTTCGCGCGCAGCTCCATCATCGGCGTGACGTCGACCGTCAGGAACTCGGTGACGTGCGGTGCGGTGAACGCGCTGTCCACCATCGCCTGCGCGGTCGCCTTGCGGACGCCCTTGATCGGCACCCGGCGCTCGCGCGAACCGTTGTCCACAAAGGACGCCGAAGCAGCTGCAGCCGGAGCCGCCACCGCGCCTTCGACGTCCTCGCGCGTGATCACGCCGTCGGGGCCGGAGCCCGTCAGCGCGTACAGGTCGACGCCGAGGTCCTTGGCCAGCTTGCGGACCGGCGGCTTGGCCAGCGGCACGTAGCCGCCGGGAGCCTGGACCGGAGCCGGAGCAGCGACCGGAGCCGGCCGGGACACCACCGCGGCAGGCGTGATCGCAGCGACGGCGGCCTGAGCAACAGCCGGGGCGGCCGGGGAGTCCTTGCGCGCACGACGCTTGGCCGCACCGGACTTCGGGCCGTAGCCGACCAGAGTGGCGATGCGCCCGCCCGGCATCTCCTCGCCGATCTTGCCGGACGAGGTGCCGTTGGCCTCGGCAGCGGCCGGAGCCGGAGCCACGGGTGCGGCGGCGCCACCGGGGTCGGTGTCGATCGTGATGATCGGGACGCCGACCTCGACGGTCTGACCGGGCTCGGCCAGGAGCTCGGTCACCACGCCGGCCCACGGGCACGGCAGCTCGACGGCCGCCTTGGCCGTCTCGATCTCGACGATGATCTGGTTGACCGTGACGGTGTCACCGGGCTTGACGTGCCAGGTGAGGATCTCGGCCTCGGTCAGCCCCTCAGCCGTGTCAGGCAGGGGGAATTGCTTGTACTGCGGCATTTCCGTTGTTCCCCTTACCAGGCGAGAGAGCGGTCGACGGCGTGCAGCACCCGGTCGAGGTCGGGGAGGAACTCCTCCTCGAGCTTCGACGGCGGGTACGGGGTGTCGAAACCGGTCACCCGCAGCACCGGTGCCTGCAAGGAGTAGAAGCACTCCTGCTGGACCTTGGCTGCAATCTCGCTGGCGATCGAGGACTCGGACGGCGCCTCGGACACGACGACCAGCCGGCCGGTGCGGCGCACCGACTCGAACACGGGCGCGAGGTCCAGCGGCGACAGCGTGCGCAGGTCGATGACCTCCAACGACGTGCCGTCCTCCGCGGCCGCGTTGGCGGCGTCGAGAGACGTGCGCACCATCGGGCCGTACGCGACCAACGTGGCGTCCGTGCCGGAACGCAGCACGCGCGACTCGAACAGCTTGCCGGGCTGGGCCGTGGTGTCGACCTCGCCCTTCTCGTAGTAGCGGCGCTTGGGCTCGAAGAACAGCACCGGGTCGTCGCAGTCGATGGCCTGCTGGATCATCCAGTAGGCGTCGGCCGGGTTCGAGCACGAGACGACCTTGAGGCCCGCGGTGTGCGCGAAGTACGACTCAGGCGACTCCGAGTGGTGCTCGACGGCACCGATGCCACCGCCGAACGGCACGCGGATCACGATGGGCATCTTGATCTTGCCCTGTGTGCGGTAGTGCAGCTTCGCGACCTGCGACACGATCTGGTCGAAGCCGGGGAAGATGAAGCCGTCGAACTGGATCTCGCACACCGGGCGGTAGCCGCGGATCGCGAGGCCCACGGCGGTACCGATGATGCCGGACTCCGCGAGCGGCGTGTCGAGCACGCGCTGCTCACCGAAGTCCTTCTGCAGACCGTCGGTGATGCGGAAGACACCGCCGAGCTTGCCGATGTCCTCGCCCATCATGATGACCTTGGGGTTGGCCTCCATGGACGCCCGCAGGCCCATGTTCAGAGCCTTGGAGATCGTGAGCGTCTGCACCGGGGTCGCCGGGGCAGCTGCGGTCGAACGATCCATCGTCGGAGCAGCCATCAGTGCTCACCTCCAGCAAAACCCGAGACGTAGTCGAGGAACTCATCGCGTTGCGCTTCGAGGTTGGGGTTCCCCTCGGCGTAGACGTTGCTGAAGATCCGTTCCGCGGGCGGGTCGGGCATGTTCGTGCAGAACTCCCGCAGCTCCTCACCGAGCTTGTCCGCGTCCGCCTCGACGCTCTCGAAGAACTCGTGGTCGGCCCACTGCTGGCGCACCAGGTAGACCTTGACCCGCTCGATCGGGTCCTTGAGCTTCCACATCTCCAGCTCGTCCGACAGCCGGTAGCGCGTCGGGTCGTCGGAGGTGGTGTGCGCGTCCATCCGGTAGGTGAACGCCTCGATCAGGATCGGGCCGTTGCCGTGGCGGCACTCGTCCAGCGCCCACTTGGTCACGGCCAGCGTCGCGAGGACGTCGTTGCCGTCGACCCGGATGCCGGGGAAGCCGTAGCCGCGGGCGCGCTGGTACAGCGGCAGGCGCGACTGGCGCTCGGTGGGCTCGGAGATGGCCCACTGGTTGTTCTGGCAGAAGAAGACCAGCGGCGCGTCGTAGACCGCGGCCCACACGAAGCCCTCGTGCACGTCACCCTGGCTGGTCGCGCCGTCGCCGAAGAAGCACATGGTGGCTTCTCCCTCGTCGTCGCCGACCTTGCCGTCGAACTTCTGGCCCATCGCGTACCCGGCCGCGTTGAGGACCTGGTTGCCGATGACGATCGTGTACGGGTGGAAGCGCTTCTCGACCGGGTCCCACGTGCCCTGGTCGGTGCCGCGGAAGATGCCGAGCAGCTCCGTCGGGTTGATCCCGCGGGTCCACGCGATGCCGTGCTCGCGGTAGCTCGGGAAGGCCATGTCGGTCTCGCGCATCGCGCGGCCGGCGCCGATCTGCGCGGCCTCCTGGCCGAGCAGCGGCACCCAGATGCCGAGCTGACCCTTGCGCTGCAACGCGTTGGCCTCGCGGTCGACCCGCCGGATCAGGACCATGTCGCGGTACAGACCGCGCAGCTCCTCCGGCGTGATGTCGATGTCGAAGTCCGGGTGCGTGACCCGCTCACCCTCGGGGGTGAGGAGCTGCACCAGGTCGGCGCCACCCTCGTCTGTTGCTCGCAAGCCTGCGATCACCTGTTCCGCTGTCGGTTTTGCGGCAGTGGCGGCCGGCGCTGCGTCCGGCTCAGGGTGCGTCCATTGCTCAGGGGACGACATGCGCCTTCTCCTCTGTCTTCTCCGACCGCCTGATCGCTCGTGACGATCTCGTGCGGCGACGCCGGCGGTCGCCGCTGACCCTGTGGGGCCGGAGGCAGCCGTCGACGGTGACGGTGGCTTACGACCACATCCTGACACGGCCTCACCCGTGTTGGTGAGACCCGTCCCACTTCGTAACACACGAGTCAACGTTCTGATCAGCGACAACAGTCGGAGGTTCGACCTTTTGTCCTCCGACTAGGCCGTTCGATTACCGGACGTCGTTGTCCCGGTTACCGATCGTTAACTTAGTCAGAGGCCTCCACGAACAAGGTTGTGGACGCGGGCAGAGGCGGAGTCGTGACAGGATCGAGAGGTGGACCGTTCAGTTGTGACCAGCACCGTCCGGACGCTTTGGGACCGCGAGATCGTCCCGAGCCTGTCTCAGCTCGTCGCCGTGCCGGCGATCTCGCCCGCGTTCGACCCCGCCTGGGAAGAGCACGGCGAACTCGCCGCCGCGATCGCCCACGTGCGCGCGTGGATCGACTCTCGTTCCTTGCCCGGCGTGACGCTGGACGTGGTCCAACTGGCGGGACGAACGCCTCTCCTGGTGGTCGACGTGCCCGCGTTCGGTAACGCGGGCGACGACACGGTGTTGCTCTACGGACATCTCGACAAGCAGCCGCCGGTGGGTGGCTGGGGTGAAGGGCTCGGTCCGTGGACCCCGGTGCTGCGTGACGGACGTCTCTACGGACGTGGCGCCGCGGATGACGGTTACTCCGGTTATGCCGCAATTGCCGCACTGGAGGCGGTGCGGGCAGCTGGTGGCTCGCACTCCCGTTGCGTCGTGCTGCTGGAGACCGGCGAGGAGTCGGGTTCGCCCGATCTGCCCGCTTACCTGTCGCACCTGTCGGATCGCTTGGGCCAGGTGTCGCTCGTCGTGTGCCTGGACTCGGGCGGCTCGGACTACGAGCGCATGTGGCTGACGACGTCGCTGCGCGGGCTGGTGCAGGTCACGATGACCGTGCGGGTGCTTGAGGGCGGTCTGCACTCCGGCATGTCGTCCGGCATGGTGCCGTCGTCGTTCCGCATCGCGCGCGTGCTGCTGGACCGCCTCGAAGACTCGCTGACCGGCGAAATCCTCGTGCCGGAGATGCACGTCGAGATCCCCGCGCACCGGCTGACCGAGGTCCGCGAGGCCGTCGAGGCCGCGCCGGGCGCTCTGTGGGGTCCGGTACCGCGCGTAGGCGACCTGCAGCCGATGTCGTCCGACGAGGTCGAGCAGGCGCTGGGCATGGGCTGGCGGCCGACGCTGTCCGTGACGGGCGCCGACGGCCTGCCGCTGCCGGACGACGCCGGCAACGTGCTGCGGCCCTTCACCTCGCTGGTGCTCTCGTTCCGCCTGCCGCCGACCGCGTCCTCCTCGGATGCTCTGGAGGCTGTGCGGGAGCGCCTGACCACCGACGTGCCGTACAACGCGACCGTCGAGCTCTCGCGGGTCGAGGCCGCCGACGGCTGGAACGCTCCGACGCTGGCTCCCTGGTTGTCAGCCGCGCTGGACGACGCCGGCAAGGAGGTCTTCGGCGCGCCGTGGCGGACCGTGTCGCTCGGCGGCTCGATCCCGTTCATGGGGCTGCTGCACGAGGCCTACCCCGATGCGCAGTTCGTGGTGACCGGGGCTGTGGGGCCGGACTCCAACTGCCACGTGCCGGACGAGTGGCTGCACCTGGCGCACGCGGCTCGGGTCACCGAGGCGATTGCCCTGGTGCTGGACGCGCAGGCAGCGCAGCGCTGAACTCCTCAAGGAGTGCTAGGCCTGTCGCCGGGTTGCTCCCCGCGTACCTTCGTGCTCTCGCGAGTGCGTTGACCTGCGCGGGGACGATCTCGGCGAGGTCGTTGGTGAAGTAGTCCCTGACCGCCGCCAGGAACTCGACCCTGGCGGCGGCGAGATCGCGCAGCCCACTCACGGCGGTGTCCTCGCCGTCGTACGCGGCCTGGATCGCCTTGCCGTAGGAGTGCAGGTCCGCTGCCGGGTCGGCAAGCGCGCGAAGCAACGCGGTCACGCCGTCCTGGTTCTGCGACACCGTGAGCGCGTCGCCGACCGTCTTGCACACCCTGTCGAGCTCATCTCGGACCAGCTCCTCGGCGACCGTGGCCAGCGGGGTGCCCTGGTCCTGCCGCACGATCCCGCGCGCCGTCCTCATCAACTGGCGCGCGAGCCCTCCCGAGAAGGCGTAGGCGAGCGCGGCGAACGAGTCCGGCAGCCCCTCCACCGACCGGCTGATCAGCCCCTTCGCCAGGTCGAAGTCGAGGTAGTCCACTCGGATGACCTCGTCGAACGAGCTGTCGAACACGCTGCGCAGCCCTGTGCCCGCCAGCTCGAAGTCGTGCTGAGCCTCGGTGGACACCGACATCAGGTAGTAACAGCCGGGTACGTCGAAGATCGCCTTTATCTCATTGAGGAACCTCCGCGCCTGTTCTCCGGCACCGATGCGGTCCATCTCGTCGATGGCGATTACCACGCGCATCGGCTCCAGCGTCCTCGCTGCGAACCGCACGAAGCCGCGGAAGTCGCCCACCAGTTCCGGGAACGTCGCCGGACGCCCAGACAGGCTGAGTCCACGCTTGTAGCTGATCTCCGCACCGCGGAAACCGAACTTCCCACTGGTCTCGCCGCTGCGGGTCTGGACGAAAGCTATGTCCTGCAATCCGCGGCGCGCGGCTTGGACGAGCCGCACGTGGTCGGTGTGCACAGGACCCCACCAGGCCTCGCGCGTACCTGCCGTCTTCACCGCGAACGGCTGGGTCTCCTCCAGATGCGTGAGCACCGCATGGCAGGTGCGCGCATACAGGTGAAGCACAAACTCTCTCGGCACATAGTCCACGGGTGCCGGCACCACGATCGCAAGATCGAGTTGCTCCCCCGACCTGCGGTAGGCGCCTTCGCAGAACGCCTCCAGCAAGCTTGACTTGCCCGCTCCCCGCGGACCTGCCAGTGCGAAGCTGCCACCGTTCAGACCACCGACCAGGGCGGCCAGTTTCTGGCCCGCGAGCACCGGCTGATGGCTGATCAAGGAACCACCTCGGCGCAGACCTTCTGCGGCGTCGTACCTCAGTGTCGTGCCGCGTACGGGCTGTCTGCTGCGCAACTCCGCACGAAGCACAGGCCAGACGCCTTCGGCACGCACCGCTCTGCGCCAGTTTTCGAAGGCCTCTTCTGCGGCCAAGATCGCGTCGGTGACAGCTGTCGTTGGCAGCACTGTGTCTACTGCAGGCTTCAGCGCATAAGCCACAAGGAGGCAGACCGTTAGCAGCGGCCAACCCCACCAGCCGGGCCAGCCGTGACTAACCAGGGCCTCCGTTCCCGCCATCCACGGCGGGAACACGACGGCACCCAACACCCACGCCCGGTCGACTGCCAGGCTTCGCGGCATTGTTTGCGACATCCCGAGCATCATCAAAGAGACGCTGAGACCGGCCAGAACGAAAATCCCGATCGTCCACGCATCCAGACCGAGTGCCCAAGGAACCAACATCCAGGCGACGGCAGGGATCACAAGCATGAACGCCCACCGCCACATCGTCGGGTGGCGACCTGGCCACTCGGCCGTGCGCCTGCCGACTCGCCGACAACGGTCCAGATAGATCAGCTGCTCGGTCCGGGCCTGCGCCAACACCCAGTGCTTGACGACTTCGACGGCACGCCGGAGGGGTGCCGTGTCTCGATCGCGCACCGAGGCCAGTGCCTTGTCCACCGCGTGCTCGAAGACTGCGTCCTCGCTGTCGTCACGGGCCATCCGTGCATGGTGAGCGCGTTCGGGCCCGATCGAAATGGGCCGTTCAGGTCACGCGCGAGCGAGTTTTTAGTGAGGAAAGACTCAGACAAGACGTGGGCCCGACCGGCCGCCTGACCTGGTGTCCCACACTGGAGCGATGGGCGAACATGCGGAACGGGCGCGTCTCGCGGAGTCGGGCAGTCCGACTTCGCCGTGGCGCCTGTGGGGGCCGTATCTCTCGGGTCGCCAGTGGGGCACGGTGCGGGAGGACTACTCGCCCGGTGGGGATGCCTGGGCGTCGTTCCCCTTCGACCACGCCCGTGCGCGCGCTTACCGGTGGGGTGAGGACGGCATCGCGGGCATTTGTGACGTGCACGGGTTCCTCAACTTCGCCGTCGCCCTGTGGAACGGCAACGACCCGATCCTCAAGGAGCGGTACTTCGGCCTCACCAACGAAGAGGGCAACCACGGTGAGGACGTCAAGGAGCACTGGTGGGTGACGGACGGGACGCCCACGCACTCGTGGATGCAGGTGGTCTACCGGTATCCGCAGAAGGAGTTCCCGTACGGGTTGCTCAGGGAGATGGCGCGCAACGCCGGGCGGGAGAACCGCGAGCCTGAGCTGAGCGACACCGGAGTGCTCGACGAGAACCGGTTCTTCGACGTCCAGGTCACCTACGCGAAGGCGCACACGGACGACATCTGCATCGAGATCAAGGCGACCAACCACGGGCCGGACGACGCGCCGCTGCACCTGTTGCCGCAGCTGTGGTTCCGCAACACGTGGGCGTGGGGCCGGGACCAGCGGCCGTGCCAGCTCGTCGCCAGCACCGCGGCCGGGCGGAAGGTCACGGCCGACCACGGCAACCTCGGCCGGTACACGCTGCATCTGGACGACTCGCCGTCGATGCTCGTGACGGACAACGAGAGCAACGAGATGTCGCTCTTCGGTGCGGAGCGGAACCCGTCGCCGTGGACGAAGGACGGCATCTGCAACTACGTCGTGCACGGCAGCACGTCGACGTGCCAGGTGGTCGGGCCGGACGACGCCGGGGCGGCGGGCACGAAGTTCGCGGCCTGGTACTCGTTCGACCCGGTGGAGCCGGGCGAGACGGTGACGATCCGGCTGCGGCTCGTGGGTGGCGACGGGCACCTGGACCCGTTCGGGCCGAGCTTCGAAGAGACCATGGCCCAGCGCAGGATCGAAGCCGACGAGTTCCACGACGCCATCGCGCCCCAGGCGAACCCCGAGGAGAAGCACGTGCTGCGGCGCGCGCTCGCGGGTCTCATGTGGACGAAGCAGCACTACCGGTTCCGGACGCGCGACTGGCTCGACGGCGACCCGACCAAGCCCGAGGCGCCCAGTTCCAGACGCACTCCCGAGGCGCGCAACGTGCACTGGCGGCACCTCGACGTCGCCGACGTGATCTCCATGCCGGACGAGTGGGAGTACCCCTGGTTCGCGGCGTGGGACCTCGCGTTCCACACCATCCCGTTCACGCTGGTCGACCCGGCGTTCGCGAAGGAGCAGCTGCTGCTGTTCTGCCGCGAGTGGATGATGCACCCGAACGGCCAGATTCCCGCTTACGAGTGGGAGTTCGGCGACGTCAACCCGCCGGTGCACGCATGGGCGGCGCTCCAGGTCTACCGCGCGGACGGCAGCAGGGACCGGCAGTTCCTCGCCAAGATCTTCCACAAGCTGTTGCTGAACTTCTCGTGGTGGGTGAACCGCAAGGACGCCGGCGGCAGCTACCTGTTCGAGGGCGGCTTTCTCGGCATGGACAACATCGGGCCGGTCAACAGGTCCGAGCCGATGCTGGGCGAGTGGCGGCTGGAGCAGTCCGACGCGACGTCCTGGATGGCCGCGTACAGCCTGCACCTCATGCAGATCGCGCTGGAGCTGGCGCGCGACGACGAGTCCTACGAGGACGTTGCCACGAAGTTCGTCGAGCACTTCCTGTCGATCGCGGAGGCCTTCACGCACTTCGGTTCGCACGGCGGCGGCATCTGGCACGACGAGGACGGCTTCTGCTACGACCGCGTCTCGCGCCGCCACCCGGACGGTTCGGTCGAGTCCGAGCCGGTGCGCGTGCGGTCGATGGTCGGCCTGATTCCCCTTCTCGCATCAGCGGTTCTCGAACCGTGGGTGCTCAGCGAGCTGCACGGGTTCACCAGCCGCCTCGACCACCTGCTCAAGCGCCGGCCGGAGCTGCGGCAGTTCATCACGTTCCACTACGAGCGCGGCGCGTTCGTGTCGTTGCTGGACGAGCACAAGCTCCGGCGCGTGCTGCACCGGATGCTCGACGAGCACGAGTTCCTGTCGCCACACGGGATTCGCAGTCTGAGTGCAGCCCACCGCGAGGGCCTGGAGGTCAACGTCGCGGGCCAGGACCACCGGATGGGCTACGAGCCCGGCGAGTCGAACTCCCCGATGTTCGGCGGCAACTCCAACTGGCGCGGCCCGGTCTGGCTGCCCACCAACGCGCTGCTCGTCGAGGCGCTCAGGACCGTCTGCGCGTTCCACGACGGCACGTTCCAGGTCGAGATGCCGACGCACTCCGGCCGCTCGGTCACCGCGGGGCAGGTGGCGGACGAGCTGAGCGACCGGCTCGTCGGCCTCTTCCTGCCCGACCACGACGGGCGCCGGCCGGCGGACGGCAAGCGGATCGAGGCCTCCGAGTCACCTCTCTGGCGCAACCACGTCACGTTCAGCGAGTACTTCGACGGGGACACCGGCGAGGGCCTCGGCGCGACCCATCAGACCGGGTGGACGGCGCTGGTGGCGGGGCTGCTGCAGGACCGGTCCCGCTGACGTTCAACTGATCCCTGGCCAATCCCTTGGTGTGCAAGGCTTTCCGCCGTCATCCGACGCACCTGGGGGTAGAGAGATGATCAAGGTAGCAGCGGTCGCGGCTGTCTCGGCACTGGCACTCGCCGGGCTCACGGGCACGGCGTCCGCGGAGTCCGCGGGCGGCTGCCGTGGCCTCATCGACGGCGTCACGCAGTTCGACGGCGGCAAGACGGTCGGCGGCAACATCCACATCCAGTGCGATGCGGCCGCGGACGTGAACTCGATGGTCTGGGGCTGGATCGAGGGCAGGACCGGCACCACGGACTGGGCGACGGTTCCCGGCTCGGAGCAGTACGACAAGCGCAGCGGCAGCTGGAGCGTGACGCTGCAGCTCCGCACGCCGTGCGAGGCGGGCCCGCACCTGTACCGCCTGCACGGAGGCTCGGCGACCGAGGATGGCAGCGAGGGGTCGGCTTCCGGCCCGGCCGCGAGCTTCACCTGCTGACCCCAGACAGGCGGCACGATCGACCAGGGCGGACCCGTTCGCCCTGGTCGTCGTGATCAAATCCTGATCAAGGGACGTTGCGAGTCGTCACCATTCGAGTGCAATACGTCAATACGTTGTGTGATCTAGCCCAATTCGCGCAATGATTTGCGCCCAACGGAGCTGATTCACACAAAATTGTTGCGTTGGAGTGGCCTGTAACACGCACGTGCTGTCCACACCGTCACCCGAGTGGCAGGATCCCGTTCACTCGTCCGCAACAGTTACGAGGAGTGACGCAGTGGCTCGTCGAACCAGGCAGTTGATGGCCATGATCCCGGCTTTGGGTCTGGCCGTGATGGCAGCGTCGGGCTGCGCGACTCCCGTGAACCAGGGCAGTGGCGGCTCGAACATCCCACTGGTGCAGAGCGGGAAGCTGGTCACCTGCACGCACCTGAGCTACAAGCCCTTCCAGTACAGCGAGGGCGACAAGACCATCGGCTTCGACGTCGACCTCGTCGACCTGATCGCCAAGGACCTGGGCGTCCCGCAGCAGATCTTCGACACGCCGTTCGAGACGATCACGTCGGGCACGTCGTTCAACGCGAACCAGTGCGACCTGGCCGCGGCGGGCATGACGATCACCGAAGCGCGCAAGCAGGCGATCGACTTCTCCGACCCGTACTTCGACGCCTCGCAGGCGCTGCTGGTCAAGAAGGGCGCGGGGCTCAAGAGCCTCGCCGACCTCAAGGGCAAGAAGCTCGGTGTCCAGCAGGACACCACCGGTGAGGAGTACGCGAACAAGAACGCGGCGGCCAACGGCTACCAGGTCGTCCAGTTCGAGGACCTCCCGCTGTCCGAGACGGCCGTCCGCACCGGCGCCGTCGACGCGGTGATCAACGACAACGGCGTGCTCTACGACTACGTCAAGGAGTTCCCGGACACCGAGGTCACGACCGAGTTCGACACCGGTGAGAAGTACGGCATCGGCGTGAAGAAGGGCAACACCGCCCTCCTGTCGAAGATCAACGAGGTGCTGAAGAAGGCCAAGGAAGACGGCCGCTACGACACCATCTACGAGAAGTGGTTCGGCAAGAAGCCGACGTCCAAGTAGTCGCTTCTCCGGGGCCGGTGGCGCAGCGGCGCACCGGCCCCGCCGCTTGTCCGAACCACATTTGCTAGGAGCCGCAATGGCTATGTCGAAGCGCAAGCGTGCGGAGTACATCCGCTACGGGCAATACGGCCTGCTCGTCGTCGTGATCCTCCTGGTCGCCTTCCTGGCGGACTGGGACCAGATCCAGCGCGCGTTCTTCAACCCGAAGATCGCCGCATCGATGTTCCCGAACGTGATCACGGTCGCGTTGAAGAACACGATCATCTACACCGCGCTCGGCTTCGGGTTCGGTCTCGCGCTGGGCCTCGTGCTCGCGCTCATGAAGCTGTCGTCGGTCGCCCCGTACCGGTGGATCGCGACCGTCTACATCGAGTTCTTCCGCGGTGTGCCGGCGCTGCTGGTGTTCATCGGCATCTACTACGGCGTGCCGATCGCGTTCCAGGTGCAGTTCCCGCCGCTCACCACGGTCATGCTGGCGCTCGGTGGCGTCGGCGCGGCCTACATGGCGGAGACGATCCGCGCCGGCATCCAGGCGGTTCCCAAGGGACAGGTCGAGGCCGCCCGATCGCTCGGCATGTCCCAGGGCCGCGCCATGATCACGGTCGTGATCCCGCAGGCGTTCCGGATCATTCTGCCGCCGCTCACCAACGAGCTGATCCTGCTCACCAAGGACTCCTCGCTCATCTACATCCTCGGCCTGTTCCGCGAGCAGTACGAGCTCACGAAGTTCGGCCGCGAGACGCTGAGCCGCAGCCCGTCGCTGACGCCGATCCTCATCGCCGGCCTCTGCTACCTGATCATCACGTTGCCGCTCGGATATCTGTCGCGGTACCTGGAACGCCGCACCGGCGGGAAGAAGGTGTCCGTCGTATGAGCGAGATCTGCGTCGAGATCACCGGGCTGAAGAAGTCGTTCGGCACGCTGGACGTCCTCAAGGGCATCGACCTGACCGTGAACCGCGGTGACGTGGTTTGCGTCATCGGCCCGTCCGGTTCGGGCAAGTCGACGTTGCTGCGCTGCGTCAACCTGCTGGAGGAGCCGAACGACGGCAAGATCGTCGTCAACGACACCGAGCTGACCGATCCGGACGTCGACATCGACAAGGCCCGGACGAAGATCGGCATGGTCTTCCAGTCGTTCAACCTGTTCTCCCACCTCACCGTGGTGAACAACCTCACCGTGGCGCAGCGCAAGGTGCTCAAGCGCGGTGAGAAGGAGGCGCAGGAGGTCGCGCTGCGCAACCTCGAGCGCGTGGGTCTGAGCGAGAAGGCCAACTCGATGCCGGCGCAGCTCTCCGGTGGCCAGCAGCAGCGCGCCGCGATCGCCCGCGCGCTGTCGATGGACCCCGAGGTGATGCTGTTCGACGAGCCGACCTCGGCGCTCGACCCGGAGCTCGTCGGTGACGTGCTCGGGGTCATGCGCCAGCTGGCCGACGAGGGCATGACGATGCTGGTCGTGACGCACGAGATGCAGTTCGCCCGCGAGGTCGCCGACAAGGTGATCTTCATGGACGGCGGCTACATCGTCGAGGAGGGCCCGGCGGCCGAGGTGATCGGCAACCCGCAGGAGCCGCGCACCCAGGAGTTCCTGGCGCGCGTGCTCGACCCGACGCACCACGGCCCGAGCGACCCGGTCTAGCCGCGTGGCCAGGGGGAAGGTCGCCGCGGCGGACGTGCTGCGGGGACTGTTGGGGGAGAACGACAACACAGCTGGTGGCGGGTGGAGGTTGCCGCGGCGCAAGCCGAGCACCCCACCCGTCATCCGCGTGGTGGACCGCGTGGTCACCGACGTGCTCGACCTGCGCGCGGTCGAGGTGCCGTACGTGCTGGAGTTCGAGCGCTGCCAGTTCGAGTCCGCGCCCGACCTGCGACAGGCGAACCTCGCCGGCGTCTCGTTCACCGACTGCGACCTGCCGGGTCTCGAAGCGCGCAACCTCAGCAGCAGCAACGACGTCTCGCTGCTCGGGTGCCGCATCTCCGACCTCGTCGACCTGACCGACGCCGAGATCGCGGGCTCGGTCCTGTTGCGCGACAGCAGGTTCAGCGTGCCGGGCGGGCTGTGCGTGCACGGCGACCGGCTCACCGTGGCGGGCGCGCTGCTGGCGTTCGGCATCCACACCGAGGGCGAGGTGCGGCTCGCGGGCGCGCGCATCGGCGGCAACGTCAACCTCGGCAGCGCGGTGCTGGAGAACCCCGACGGTTTCACGTTGAACGGCAACGGCATGCAGGTCGGCGGCAACCTGCTCGGCGCGTTCACGTCGCACGGCGTGGTGTTCCTGGCCAACGCGCGGATCAGCTCGGCGCTGTCGTTCCGCGGCGCGATGCTCTCGCGCGGCGACGTGCTCGACGAGTCCACCGATCCGCACGCCGACCCGTCCGCGACGCTGATCCTGGACCGCGCCGACGTGTCCGGAGACCTGGAGCTCGACCGCGGCTTCACGAGCGCGGGCACGGTTCGTGCCGTGAACGCGCGCATCGGCGGCACGTTTTCGCTGGCAGACGCCGTGCTCGACGCCGTATCGCCGCCGGCGGTGGGCACCGACCCGACCGGTTCCGGCCGCGCGTTGCACGTCGACGGCGCGGAAATCGGCGGCGACATCGTCGGGCGGGGTATCCAGATCAAGGGACAGCTGCGCATGGTCGACACGCACGTGCGCGGCAGCATCACGATCGAACGGGCCACTGTGGACAATCCGGCCGCCGACGCCCTGCTGACCAACCGCTCGCAGATCGGCAGCAACTTCGTGGTGCGCGAGTCGGAGATCTCCGGCGGCCTGGAGCTGCGCGGCATCACCGTCGGCGCGAACCTGGACCTGCGCGGCAGTCGCCTGATCAAGCCCGGCAGGTACCGCCACCAGCCGCGCGAGAAGCCGTCGCTGGACATCGGCGGCGCGACGATCGGCCGCGACCTCATCTGCGCGCGGGGCGAGAAGGAGTTCGTCGCGCACGGCGGCGTGCGGTGCCGGCGCGCCACCATCGGCCGGATGGCGAACTTCAACGGCGCGGTGCTCGGCTACAAGCTCGACAGCCACGCGTTGAACGGCATGGGCATGCAGGTCGCGGAGCTGATGCTCAACGTCGTGTCACCGCCAAAAGGCCTGGTGACGCTGCGGCAGGCGCGCTGCACGTCGTTGGACGACAACGAGAACTTCTGGAACGCCACGGGGTTCATGGACCTCGACGACTTCCGCTACGACTCGCTCGCCTACCCGATCGACCTGCGCGACGACGCCCAGGTCGAGCAACGGCTGCGCTGGCTGCGGCACGCGATGCGGCGCAGCTACCACCCGCGCCCGTACGACCAGTTCGCCGAGATGCTGGCCGCGGCGGGCAACGAGGAACACGCCTCGACCGTGCTGATCGAGAAGCAGCGCCTGCGGTACCGCGCGGTCGCCGAGGGCATGCGGTTCTTCGGGCCGTTGGTGCTGGTGTGGAGCTTCCTGCAGCGCTCGATGGTCGGTTACGGCTACCGGCCCGCACGCGCTCTGGGGTGGCTGATCACGGCGTGGGTCGTGGGCAGCATCTGGTTCTCGGTCAAGGGGCCGCTGATCGAGATCAACGCCGACGACCACCTGCCGTGGAACGCGTGGCTCTACACGATCGACCTGGTGGTGCCGATCGTCGACTTCGGCAACAAGAACCGCTGGCAGACACCGGGTGCGTCGCAGTGGATCGCCTCGGGGTTGATCGTGACCGGCTGGATCCTGGCGACCACCGTGGCCGCCGGTATCACCCGGATGCTCAAACGCTAGGACTCGCCACCATCGGGGTATTTCGTCCGGTGATGAACGATGGTGCGATCGTCCGGTGATCGCCGCCGAGTCCACCGAGCTCTTCGTCGGGCCTCGGACCGCACTTCTGCAGGTCGTGCGGGTGACCTCGCCTGCGTTGGCGGGACCGGTGCACGCGCACGTCTCCGGTCCCGGCCTGCACTCGCCGCGGCACGGCGGCTCCGCACTGCTGGGACCGTTCGGCTACGAGGTCGCGGTCGACGTCTCCGAGCACTCTCCCGGCGCCGTGATCCCCGCGGTCGCGGTGGTGCGGTCCGGCGCCGGCGAGGATTCCTGCTCGTTCTCGCTGGTCGTGGGCTCGCCGGGGTGGACGGTACATCTCGTCGGGCAGGTGGCGGGGGATGCGCCGTTCCCCGTGCTGCGGGCGCATCTGGACCTGGCGCTGACCGATCCCGCGTACCGGTTCGCGGTGACCGCCGTCGAACTGCTGCAGCCTTACTGGGACACGTTTCCGCAGCACCGGTCGTTGCTGCTGCGGCTGATCTCCGAGGGCCGGGTCGAGGTCGTCGGCTCACCGTCCAATGTGGTCGGTGTGACGCCGGTGCTCTCCTCCTTGCCCGCCGGGGTTTCCCTGCCGGCTTCTTCGCTGGGCGAGGCCGAGCGGGCGGTCTACTCGTCGTTCCTGGCTTTGAGGTCCGATGGTTCGGCGCAGCACGTGATGCTGCCGGTCGGGCCAGCGCGGTCGGCACCCTCGCCGTGGATGACCGCGATCCACCACGACTGGCCCACGCGCTACACGTGGCCGCGGGTCATCTGCTCGTTGCCACGTGACTACTACGTGCGCGGTTCCGTGCCAGTGCCCGACCCTCCTGCCGACGAGTCGCCTGCCGCCGTGTTCGCTTCGCACGCTGCCCGGCTGACCGGCGCGGCCTATCCGGCTGCCGCTCTTGCCCGTGCTGCTTCCGCGCATCCTCGTGAGGCTTTCGACCTGCAGTCGGACGTCATCTCCCGGTCGCTTTCGGCCTTGACGTCCACTGTGGACTCTTCGGTGGTCGTCTGGAACCCGTCCGACACGCCTCGCACCGACGTCGTGTCCGTGCACCTGCCCAGAGCTCGGAATGTGCACGCCGCTCACGACGGCGCGGTTCTGCCGACGTTGGTCGACGGGACCACCGTGACGTTCCTGGCCCGTGATGTGCCTGCCGTGGGCTGGCGGACCTACTCGTTGGTTCCTGATGATGCCGACCACGGGTGGAAGCGCGGCTTCGGCACCGAGATCGCCTCCACTCACCACGTCCTGTCCTACGACCCGATCGCTTCTCTCGTGGCCGTCGACGGTCCGGCACTGGAACCTCCTCGGCTGACCGGCCCGGTGTCCGTCTGGCACAGCGAGGTCGGCGAGAAGATGGTCGGCTCCTCGACTTTCACGTTGTGGCACGAGGTCGACCACCTGGGACCTTCTTCTTTGGTGGGCGTGCTGGGCTCTCGCTCGCCTTCTTCGGGGTCTTTGCCCGCCGTGGCGCCGCGGTTGTCGGTGGCCGGCCCGCCACTGGGCCCGGTTTCGCCTGCCGTGACGCCGGTGTTCGCGCGCTACTGGCTGCACGAGCCGGCACCTCTGGGCGGACTGGCCGCGAACGTGCTCCTGGAAGTGCTCGGCCCGACCCGGCTGCGGGTGGTCGCGGTGTCGGACGGTCCAGAGTTCGAGGGCACCGTCCGCCTGGTGCTGCCGGACGGCTGGTCCGCGTCCTGGGAAACGCTGCCCGTCTCGCTGCCGGCCGGCGGGTACGTGGCGGCCGAGGTGCGTTTGGAGGCGCCGCGCACGCCCGGCTGCTATCCGGTCCGGGCTGTGTTGGAGGGCCTGCCCTTCGAGGTCTACGACGTGGCGCTGCTGACCGTGCCGGAGTGGGACGCCGAGGATCCGGTCGAGGTGCTGTGGGTGGCTTCGTCACCTCCGGTCGTGTCGGTGGCGCCTGGTTCTTCGGCTTCGTTGCGAGTGATGCTGGCTTCCGGCGCCCGTGGTGACCTGCCGGTGCAGGCTCGGCTGTTGTCGCCGCGCGAGACGTGGGAGCTGGCCGGACCGTTCTGCGTCGGCGGTCTGTTGCCTGGTCAGGGACGTCTGGCGCTCGACTTCACGGTCTCGGCCCCTCCCTGGGCCTCGCCTGGCACGTGGTCGGCCGTGGTCCGCGTCGCCGCAGGTGAGCTGGTCCGGACCACGCCTGCGATCCGGCTGGAGATCGCCGGTTAGCATGGATCACCGTGACTGATCTGGTGCTGGCACTGGACTTCGGCGGCACCAAGATCGCGGCTGCCCTGGTCGACCCCTCGGGCTCGGTGGTGCGGTCGTCTCGCGTGCCCACTCCCGCCGTCGATCCGTGGGACGCCGTCGTGTCCGTGGTGTCCTCGGTGGTCCAGGATTCCGCGGTCTCCGGCGTCGGCATCGCCTCGGCGGGCCCGGTGGATGCCGTCTCGGGCACCGTCTCACCGATCAACGTGCCCTCGTGGCAGGCCTTCCCGTTGCGGTCCTCGCTCTCTTCGCTCTTCCCGGGCGTGCCGGTCGAGCTGGCCGGCGACGGCGTGTGCATGGCGCTGGGCGAACACTGGCGCGGCGCCGGGCAGGGCAGCACGTTCATGGTCGGCCTGGTCGTGTCGACCGGCGTCGGCGGCGGCCTGGTGTTCGACGGCAGGCCGTTCGGCGGGCGGACCGGCAACGCGGGCCACATCGGCCACGTCGTCGTCGAGCCCGACGGTGAGCTCTGCACCTGCGGCGGCCGCGGGTGCGTCGAGACCGTCGCCGGCGGCCCTCGGATGGTGGCTTGGGCTCGCCGTGCCGGTTGGCAGGCGCCGGACCACGCGGATGCCGCGCTGCTGGCCGCTGCGGCTCTGGCCGGCGAGGAGATTCCGCTGGAAGCCTTCGAACGCGCTGGTCAGGCTGTCGGGATGGCGATCGCCGGCGCCGCCGCGGTGTGCGACCTGGACCTGGCGGTGATCGGAGGCGGGGTGGCTCAGGCGGGCGAGCTGCTGTTCGAGCCGGTTCGCCGCGCCTTGAAGACCCATGCCGGTCTGTCGTACCTGGGCGGCTTGGAGGTCCGGGCGGCCGAACTGGGCGGGGAGGCCGGGTTGGTGGGGGCTGCGGCTCTCGTCCGCTGAGCAGGCTGCAGCAGAGCAGGCTGCCGCAAGGGTCCCCCTGGCACCGGGATCCCCCGCGATCCAACGTACCGATGAGGTCTGACAGTTTCGTCAGACTGCCTGGCGCGTGTGCCTGAGCGGCGATTCCACTCGCGACACCACGACCCCTGCCGACTCCAAAGCCGCGCGGACCGTGCGGGCGATCTCCACGGCGTTCGGTGTGTCCCCGTGCACGCAGATGGAGTCGGCCGCGATCCGCACCGGACGTCCGCTGACGCTGCGAACCCAGCCCTCGGTCGCGAGCTGCACGCAACGAGCCGCGATCTCAGCCGGATCCCGCAGAACAGCGCCAGGTTCGCCGCGCGGCACCAACGCTCCAGCGGACGTGTAAGCACGATCGGCAAAGGCCTCGTGCCAGACCCGCAGCCCGGCCACCGAGGCCCGCTTCAACCACACCGCGCCGGGCGGTCCGAGCACCGCGAGCGTCGGATCGAACAGCCGGACCGCGTCCACCACCGCGTCCGCCTGAGCCTCATGCCGGACCAACGCGTTGTAGAGCGCCCCATGCGGCTTCACGTAAGACACCCGAGTTCCAGCAGCCCGGGCAAACGCCGACAACGCGCCGAGTTGGGCCAGCACCTCGTTGGTCAGCGTGTCCGGAGCGACGTCGATGAACCGGCGCCCGAACCCGGCCAGGTCCCGATAGCCGACGTGCGCCCCCACCGCGACCCCTGCCGAAGCCGCCGAAGCACACACCGAGCGCATCGTGTCGGCGTCGCCCGCGTGATAGCCGCAGGCAACGTTTGCGCTGGTCACGACTTCGAGCAGAGCTTGGTCGTCGCCCAGCGTCCAGTGGCCGAAGCCCTCACCGAGATCCGCGTTCAGGTCCATGGCCACCCCTCCGATGCGCACAAGTATTGTAGGATTGTTGAACGATTTGACGATACTGCAATCGAACGATCCTGCAAATAGACTTGGCAGGTGACCGAGACGTGGGTGTCGACGCTGGCGCAGGGCAAGGCCGACCTGGAGCGCGCGAGCACCGCGCAGAAGGTCGCGGACATGCTGCGCGAGCGGGTGCTGGACGGCGAGCTGGCACCGGGGCTGCGACTCAGCGAGGAAGCCATCGGCGGGGCGCTGGGGGTCAGCCGCAACACGCTGCGGGAGGCGTTCCGGCTGCTCACCCGCGACCGGCTGCTGGTGCACGAGCACAGCCGCGGGGTGTTCGTCCGCAGGCCCACCGGCGATGACGTGCGCGACCTCTACGCGGCCCGCCGGGTGATCGAGTGCGGGGCGCTGGCGAAGTGGCCCGACGTCGACGACCTCAAGCGCGACGCGGTGCGCAGGCCGATCGAGGAAGCGACCGCGCACGGGGCCAAGGAGGACTGGGCGAAGCTCGGCGCGGCCAACATCCGGTTCCACCGCGGGATCGTCGGACTGGCGGGCAGCCACCGGTTGAGCGAGGAGTCCGACCGGCTGTTCGCCGAGCTCATGCTGGCGTTTCGCGTGGTCAGCGACCCCAAGCGGCTGCACATGTCGTACCTGCCGCTCAACCGGGAGATCGTCGAGCTGCTCAACGCCGGTGACGTCGACGGGGCGATCGGCAAGCTGCGGGCGTACTTCGACCTGGCCGAAGCCGATCTTGTCGAGCAACTGGCGTCGCTTTAATCCAAAGGGAACGTTAAGCCGAGTGCAACGATTCCGATCTCGGAGCTGACGGCACGTCTCATCAGGCCTAACATCCGCGCAACACCGCGTACACGGAGGGCCACCATGCCGTCGGATCACAAGACCGGCTTGCGCTGGAGCAACTGGAACCTGCTGCTGATAGTTCCGCTGCTCATGCTCATCACGCCGTGGTTCAACATCGACGAGCCCCGCATGTTCGGGCTGCCGTTCTTCTACTGGTACCAGTTCGTGTTCGTGCCGATCGGCGTGCTCTGCGTCGGTCTCGTCTACCTGAAGACCAAGGACAAGCCCGTCGTCACAGGTAAGCCGGACAAGCTGGGCGTCGACGACCTGGATGAGGGAGCGAACTGATGCAGTGGACTGAGCTGGTCGTTTTCAGCGTCCTCTTCCTGGTCGTCACGGTCATGGGATTCGTGGCGGCGAAGTGGCAGAAGGGCGACACCCTCGAGCACCTCGACGAGTGGGGTCTCGGCGGCCGGAAGTTCGGCAGCTGGATCACGTGGTTCCTCGTCGGTGGCGACCTCTACACCGCGTACACGTTCGTGGCGGTGCCGGCGCTGATGTTCGGTGCGGGCGCGCTCGGCTTCTACGCGCTGCCGTACACGGTGATCCTCTACCCGATCGTCTTCCTGCCGCTGGTGCGGATGTGGTCGGTGAGCCGCGTGCACGGGTACGTCACGCCCGCCGACTTCGTGAAGGGCCGCTACGGCTCGCACTGGCTGGCGCTGATCATCGCGGTCACCGGCATCGTCGCGACCATGCCGTACATCGCGCTGCAGCTGGTGGGCCTTGAAGCGGTGCTGCGCAGCATGGGCCTGAACGGCTCCGGCATCCTCGGCCACCTGCCGCTGTTCATCGCGTTCGTGATCCTCGCGCTCTACACCTACCAGTCGGGTCTGCGGGCGCCGGCGTTGATCGCGTTCGTCAAGGACATCCTGATCTACGTCGTCATCCTGGTGGCGATCGTCTACCTGCCGTCGAAGTTCGGCGGCTGGGGCGAGATCTTCAACCACGCGCAGGCCAAGTTCGACGCGACGCCGAGCAAGACCGACGGCATCCTGCTGACCGGCACGAACCAGCTGCAGTACGCGACGCTGGCACTGGGCAGTGCGCTGGCGCTGTTCCTGTACCCGCACTCGCTGACCGGCATCCTGGCGAGCCGCGGCCGCAACGTCATCAAGCGCAACATGGTCGCGCTGCCGGCGTACTCGCTGGTGCTCGGCCTGCTGGCGCTGCTGGGCTTCGTCGCGATCAGCGCGGGCACCAAGCCGATCGTCAACCAGGCGACCGGCCGTCCCGACACGAACACGATCGTGCCGGAGCTCTTCGGGCACAACTTCCCGAGCTGGTTCGCGGGCATCGCGTTCGCGGCCATCGGCATCGGCGCGCTGGTGCCGGCCGCGATCATGTCGATCGCGGCGGCGAACCTGTGGACGCGCAACGTCTACAAGGAGTACATCAAGAAGCACGCCACCCCGGCCGAGGAGGCCAAGCAGGCCAAGCTCGCGTCGCTGGTCGTGAAGTTCGGCGCGGTGGCGTTCATCGTGTTCGTCGACCCGCAGTTCTCGATCGACCTGCAGCTCATCGGCGGCGTGATGATCCTGCAGACGCTGCCGGCGGTGGCCATCGCGCTCTACACGCGGTGGTTCCACATCTACGGCCTGGTCGCGGGCTGGGTCGCGGGCATGGGCTACGGCATGTGGCTGCTCTACAACATCGCGAACCCGGCCGTCGGCAAGCAGCACTTCGCCGGCTCCGCACTGCCGCTGGGCAAGATCTCGATCTTCGGCTGGCACCCGTTCGGCGAGTCGACGACGCAGATCTACGTCGGCATCGTCGCGGTGGTGGTGAACCTGCTCGTCGCGGTGATCGTCACGCTGATCGCCAAGCAGGCCAAGGTCTTCAACGGCACGGACCAGACGGATCCGTCCGACTACCACGTCGACGGACTTCGGGTTGAACGTGTCGCCGGGGTAACCACCGCGCCACGTCCGC
>NZ_JBEXPJ010000082.1:0-36882 GCF_040611995.1 Lentzea sp. NPDC006480 | reverse complement strand
TCGACGCGCAGACCTACGTCGCGGACTTCTACGCGTCGTTCGGCTTCGTGGCGGAGGGTGCGGAGTTCATCGAGGACGGCATCCCGCACCTGACGCGCCTCGCCCGAGAGGATCTTGTCCTTCGGGATCAGCACCGAACCCGGGATCTTGACGATCTCGTACTCGTGCGGCTCGCGGACGTCCACCAGCAGGAAGTCCTCACCGGACTCCTGCTTGTGCTTGAGCTCCAGCGGCGTGATCGTGTTGCCCGCCGCCGCCTGCTGCGCGTCCGTGGAGACGACACCGCAGAACGCGTCGTAGTCGATCAGCTCGGTGATCTTCGGCGACTCCGGGTCCTTGCGGATCTTGATGGTCCGGTACGACATCTCCAGCGCGTCGTAGACCATCAGCCGGCCCAGCAGCGGGTCGCCGATGCCCGTGAGCAGCTTGATCGCCTCGGTGACCATGATCGACCCGATGGACGCGCACAGCACGCCCAGCACGCCGCCCTCGGCGCACGACGGAACCATGCCGGGAGGCGGCGGCTCCGGGTAGAGGTCGCGGTAGTTCAGGCCCTGGCCGCCGGGTGCGTCCTCCCAGAAGACGCTCACCTGGCCCTCGAACCGGAAGATCGAACCCCAGACGTACGGCTTGCCCAGCAGCACCGCGGCGTCGTTCACCAGGTACCGCGTGGCGAAGTTGTCGGTGCCGTCGAGGATCAGGTCGTAGTCGCGGAAGATCTCCAGCGCGTTCTCGGAGTTGAGGTGCGTCTGGTGCAGCACGACCTTGACGAACGGGTTGATCTCGGCGACGGAGTCACGGGCGGACTCGGCCTTCGGACGGCCCACGTCGGACTGCCCGTGGATCACCTGACGCTGCAGGTTGGACTCGTCCACGACGTCGAAGTCGACGACACCCAGCGTGCCGACCCCGGCCGCGGCCAGGTACAGCAGTGCCGGGCTGCCCAGGCCACCCGCGCCGACGACGAGCACCTTCGCGTTCTTCAGCCGCTTCTGCCCGTCCACCCCGACGTCCGGGATGATCAGGTGCCGGCTGTAGCGCGCTACTTCTTCCTTGGTCAGCTCCGCGGCTGGCTCAACGAGCGGCGGAAGCGCCATTTGCTCCTCCTCGACGGACTGCATGCCTCTGTATCCGAGACAACGTCAACCTTGCCTCGACTCTTCCTCGTTGGAAAGCCGTCTCAGCCAGCGGGAAACGGGTTCGGCGTGCAGACCTTCTTGTCCGCGGGCACGACGTCCAGGCCGGCGTTGAGCTGCGACACGAAGTCGTTCGAGACACCGAACGTCTGCTGCATCATCACGGGTGCCGGCGCACCGTTCTCCGGGCACGCCGCGTGACCGCTGCCGAGTGCGTGGCCGACCTCGTGGTTGATCACGTAGGTGCGGTAACCGGACAGGTCAGGCCCGTAGACCATCGCGCCGCGGACCCAGCGGGCCACGTTGATGATCACGCGCTTGCTGTCCGGATTCCAGCAGGAGGTCTCGAACGGGATCTCCTTGCCGCACAGCGTGTGCGTGGTCTTCGTGCTGGTCAGGCTCACGATGAAGTCGGGGTTCTGGTTCGCCTCGACGCGCTGCAGCGCGACCTGCTTCGTGCCGATCCAGCTGCGCGGATCGGAGAGCGTTCCCTCGACGGTCCGGGCGAACGCCGCGTCGTCGTTGCCGTAGTCCGCCGGCTTCACGCCGTCCTCGATGGCGACCGCGTACTTGCGGAACTTCTGGGCGTTCGCCTCGCCGACCCGTGGCCCGCCGCCCGCGATCGCCCGCCAGGTGCCGACACCGTCCTCGGAGAACGTCGGACCGCCCGGCAGCTCGGCCGTGGGGACGTTCAGCTTGGGCTTCTCCGCCTTGACCTCGGTCGCCGGCGCCTCGGGTGTGGTGGTGGACACGTCCTTCGTGTCGCCTCCGGTGCCACCGGCCGCAGGCGACTTCGGCTGCACCGTGTCGAGCACGACGAGCGCCGTCAGCACCAGGAGCACCGGAATCGCGTAGATCCGCCACCCGTAGCTGGAGACGAGCTTCTTCATCCCACCGCGTCGGCGGGGCCGCCGGTACTGGCCGGTGCCTTCCGGCTCCCAGGCGGCCGCGAGCGGTTCCGCGCTGGTCCGGCGCTCGCCGCGACGGTAGCGGTCAGCGGACGGAGCAGTACGTCCTCGCTCGGGGGCGCGATTCACGTCACCCAGGGTCCCACATCCCCCGTATGGCCGTCGTTCATCACCATGTGTGTCGGTCGACCGCCTCCCACATGCCCAGCACGGCCCTCGCGACGGTGGCGGGCCGCTCCATCTGGGCGACGTGCCCGGTCTTGGGGAGCACCAGCAGTCGTCCTTTCTGCAGCAACCGCGCCGTTCGTGGACCCTTGCGCACGCTCACCAGCCGGTCGTTCTCGCCCCACAGCACCAGCGTCGGCGCCTTGACCAGCGGCAGGATCCGCCACAACGACTTCGGCCCCGGCGTCAGCCAGCTCTGCATCAACCCGAACGTGCTCTTGTTGAGCGCCTGCCCGGCCCACTTCTGCCGCGCGCGCTCCTCGTTCTCCTTGATCGACTCCTCGATCCGGTGGTCCGGCACCACGCTCGGGTCCGCGAAGCACAGCTCCAGCATCTGCTTCGTCCGGTCGTGGGCCGTCAGCTTGGCCAGCTCCCGCCGGACCTTCGACCCGATGACCGGGAACACCGCGAGCGCCATCCGCGGGTCCGACATGCGATCGAGCCGCGGCCTCAGATCGGGCACCGCCGGACTCACCAGGGTGAGCGACTCGACCAGATCAGGCCTGGTCGCGGCCGCGATGACCGAGATCGCCCCACCCATCGAGTTGCCGAACAGGTGCACCGGCCGCTTCAGCGTCTCGATGTACTTGATCACGGTGCGCGCGTGCGTGGGCAGGCTGAAGTCGTAGCCGGGAATCGGCTCCGACCGCCCGAACCCCGGCAGGTCGATCGAGTACCCGCTGACATGTTCCCTGAGCTGGGCCGCGAGGTCTGTCCAGTTGGTCGCGGACCCGCCGAGCCCGTGCACGTACACCGCGGGCGGCCCGTCGCCAGGCGTCACCCTGACGTGGACCTCATGGTCATCCACCTGGTGAAACTCACCTGGCCACGGCGTCTGCGTCTTGTCCAGCGGTGGCAGTTCGACCGTGGACAACGGGGCGGGGATCAGCGTGCTCACCTGACCAGGATGCGGGAAAGAAGGCGCAGATGGTTCTTGGATGTGGGCTACTAGCGAGTAAGGTTGCGCTCACGCCTCGGTCAGGCAACCCCTCTCCGACGGCTGGAACTCGTGCTGGAGGCACCATGACGGAGACGGCGCAGAGCGCACCCGCAGGCAGGGGCGTTCGACTGCCGCGCACCGCCCGCCGCGCGCAACTGCTGGCAGCGGCGCAGGACGTGTTCGTCGCCAACGGCTACCACGCCGCGGCGATGGACGAGATCGCCGAGCGCGCAGGTGTGTCGAAGCCGGTGCTGTACCAGCACTTCCCCGGCAAGCTCGAGCTCTACATGGCTCTGCTGGAGTCTCATGTGGACGAGCTGGTGGGGCGTGTCCGCACGGCCATCGCCTCCTCGTCGGACAACAAGCTCCGCGTGCGTGCCGCCGTGGCCGCCTTCTACGACTTCGTGGACGGCGAGGGTCAGGCGTTCCGCATGGTGTTCGAGTCAGACCTGCGCTCCGAGCCGGCCGTGCAGGAAGCCGTCGAGCGCGCCACGACCGACTCCGTGGACGCCATCACCGACACCATCACGGCCGACGCAGGCCTGGACCCCGAGCGCGCCCGCCTGCTGGCCGTCGGCCTGGTGGGCCTCTCCCAGGTCACCGCCCGCTCCTGGCTGGCGGACAACCGCCGCGTGCCCAAGGAAGACGCCGTCGCCCTGATCTCCAACCTCGCCTGGCGGGGCATCGGCGGCGGCTTCCCGCTGCAGCACTGACCTCCACGAAAAAGGGCCCGCGAGTGCGGGCCCTTTTTCACATCAGTGCGGCGATCCTCCGCGCCACGTCCTCGGACCGTTCCAACGGCAGCATGTGCCCGGTCTTCGGGTAGATCACGAACTCGGCGCTCGGCAGCGCCTCCGCCAACACCCGTGAGTGCCGCATCGGCGTGAGCAGGTCCCACGACCCGGCCATCACCACGGTGGGGATCTCCGCCAGCACCGCCAGCGCTTCCCGCCGCTGGTGCAGCGTCAGCTCCTCGCGGATTCCGACGAACGCCGCACCGGTCGTGTTCCCGGCCATCGCCGCCGCGGCCCGGACGTCCGCCCACCTCGGGCGACGGCCGAACGTGACGCGCAGCCCAGGCGTGATCAAGCGGCCGAACCCGACCTTCGGCCGCTTGACCAGCCACTTCCCCGCGAGCCGCTCCACACCGCTCAACCGGGGCAGGTTCCCGCACGACGTGGCCACGAGAGCCACCCCCGTGACGCGCGAGAACAGCTCGGGGCGCTGCTCGGCCAGCGCCATGATCGTCATGCCGCCCAGTGAGTGCCCGGCCAGCACGATCCGACCGGTCGGGACGCGCTCCTCCAGCACCGCCGCCAGGTCGTCGGCGAGCTCGGAGATCGTCCCCGCACCGGTCGAGTTCCCGTGGCCGCGCACGTCGTACCGGACCACCCGGCCCGGCAGAGCGGCGGTGACGCGGTCCCACGTCGTGAGGTCCATGGTCCAGCCGTGCAGCAGGACCGCCGTCACCTCGGAGGTCGGGTCTCCGGACTCGACGACGTTCAGCCGACCAAGAACGAGCGACGCCATGAGCGCATCCCCGGCCTTCCCACGAGTCCGGCCTCGTCCAGGAACGACATGATCCGTTCCCCGGCCCAGCGAAGGGTCTCCTGGAAGCGGGGATTGCCCAGCGCCTGCCGGTGTGCCTCGCGCACGTCCAACCCCACGGCCGCGTACACAGCCGGATTGATGATCGTCCGAGTGATCATCATCGACACGTATCCGACCAGCCACTTCTGGTACGGCAGCTCGAAACCGCGCAGCTCGCCCATGCCGCGCAACAGCTCCTCGCGCGCGAACCGCACGTGGCGGGCTTCCTCCAGCACGTGGATGCGGTTGACCATCCGCACGATCGGCTGGACGGTCTCGTCGTTCATCGCCTCGCGCTGCAGCCGGTCGAGGATCTCCTCGGCGACCAGGATGGAGCCGTACATCGCCGGGCCGTACCCGATGGTCGGCAGCAGCTTGCCCAGCCGGTGGGTCGTCCGCACCGGGCCATAAGGCGGGCAGCCGATCCGCTCCACCAGGCGCGCGAACATCGTCGAGTGGCGGCACTCGTCCGCCACCTCGGTCAGCGCGTACTGGGCGTGCCGGGAGGTCGGGTCGGTGTTGTAGACGACCTTCACCAGCATCTGCATCAGCAGCAGCTCGAACCACAGCCCGACCGAGGCGATCGAGGCCAGCTCGTGCTTGGACAGCTCGATGCGCTGCTCAGGCGTCAGAGAGTCGTAGAGCGGCGTCCCGTACAGGGAAATTCGCTGCTCAGGGATGTAGAAGAGACCGTCGACCAGAGGTGCGGACCAGTCGATGTCCACCTCGGGGTCGTAGAACTTCTCCGCGGACGACTTCAGCAGCCTCTCCGCCGTCTTCTCCCGATCGGCGACCCTCATCGGTTGCCCTCCCCGGTAAGTGTTACTTGAGGTAACGGTTACTTCTGGTAGCGTGCGTCACATGGCACGCACTGTCAAGGGGCCGGACGCGCGACGTGAGCGGTGGAAGGGGCATCGCGAGCAGCGCAGGGCGGAGTTCGTGGAGGCCACGATCGCCGCGGTGGCCAAGAAGGGGCCGGACGTCGGCATGGAGGACGTCGCCGCCGAGGCCGGCGTCAGCAAGCCCGTGCTCTATCGGCACTTCACCGACAAGTCCGACCTGTACCTGGCGGTGGGCCAGCGCGCCACCGAACTGCTGATGGAACGAATGGGTCCCGCGCTCGCCGCCGACGGGCCGATCCGCGACCGCATCGAACGGATCGTGGACGCGTACCTGTCGGTGATCGAGGACAACCCGAACCTCTACCGGTTCGTGGTGAAGGGGTCCTTTGTGGACCGTCCGGTCGAGAAGGACGTCGTGCAGGAGGACAAGAACCTCATCGCGAACACGCTCGCCCGCATCCTCGGCGACTACCTGCGCGCGTTCGAGATGGACTCCGGCGGCGCCGAACCGTGGGCGCACGCGCTCGTCGGCATGGTGCAGAACGCGGGCGACTGGTGGCTCGACCGCCAGACCATGTCCCGCGCGAACCTCAGCGACTACCTGGCCACGATCATCTGGCACGCCATCGACGGGCTGCTGCGCTCGGCGGGCGTCCAGGCGGACCCGGCGAAGCCACTCACCCCACTCCGATTGGTGGACTGATGAGCGACGAGCACGGCGAAGAGGGCTACACCGGCGAAGCCACCCTGATCTTCGGAACCGACGAGGTCGCGGTCGACGTCGAGCTGCGCGGCTACTTCCAGCCGATCGACGGCCGCTACCACTGGTACGGCCGGATCAAGCAGAACGACGAGGTCACCACCCGCGTCGAAGCCGGCGCCCGCACAGCGCTCCTGCGCACCCCCACCGGCCAGGCAGAGGGCTCGCTGACCGACCCCGACCCGTGGGGCCGCTACCGCGTCGGCGGCATCTCGACCCCGCCCTACAAGATCGAAGAGCCGGCAGAACACTGAAGAAGCCCCGGTCAGAACTTCTGACCGGGGCTTCTTGCTGAACGACTCAGGCGCCGAAACCGACCTTGCGCGAGTCCTGCGGGCCGATCTCCACGTACGCGACGCGGCCAGCGGGCACGACAAACCGCGCACCCTTGGCGTCCACCAGCGACAGCACACTGGACTTGCCGGACACCGCGTCCGCCACCAGAGCCTCAACCTCTGCCGGGTTGAGCTCACTGGTCACGACGAGTTCCCGCGGGCTGTCCGCGACGCCGATCCTGACCTCCACGCTGACCTCCGTGCTCAAAGAGAAAATCCAGAACCGAGCCTACCTAGCCCAGACCCAGCTGCGTCATGCGCCGCGCGTGCGACTGCTGGAGCCGCCGGAACAGCTGGCCGATGCCGGCGAGGTCTCCTGACCCCCGCACGATGAGCTCCGAGAGCCCGTCCCGCTCCGCCACCACGTACTGGGCCTGCGTCAACGCCTCGCCGAGCAGCCGGCGACCCCACAGCGCGAGCCGGTCGCGGACGCGCGGATCCGACTCGACGGCGGCCAGGACTTCGCGCTCAGCGAACGCCGAGTGACCCGTGTCGGCGAGCACGGCGAGCACCAGCTCACGCGTCGGCGCGTCGTCGAGCCACGAACCGACCTCGCGGTAGAAGTCGGCCGCGAGCCCGTCGCCCACGTACGCCTTCACCAGCGACTCGAGCCACGACTTCGGGCTGGTCGACTCGTGGAAGGCGTCGAAGCCCTGCACGAACGGCGCCATCGCGTCCTCGACGGCGATGCCCTCGGCCGCGAGGTGCTTCTGCAACAGCGTGAAGTGCCCGATCTCGGCCGCGGCCATCTGCGCCAACGCCGCGCGCCCCGCCAAGGTCGGCGCCGTGCGCGAGTCCTCCGTCATCCGGTCGAAGGCCGAGAGCTCGCCGTATGCAAGCGCTCCCAGAAGATCGACAACACCCTCCGCAACACCCATGGTGACGAACTCTAGTGGTCAAATGAGTCTCGCCAGGTAGAATGGGCTCGGACGCCCGGCGTGACGAGTGTGACGAACCGCCGCGAGGCGCACGAAATGGTGCGCGTACACCTTTCCCGCAGCTGATACCGAAGCGCGGTCGAGAGGCCCGGCCAGGGCTCGTACGCGCTTGGTACGAGAGAGGCTGATCACCCTGACCGCTGAAGTAGAAGCACATCTGGACCCGGTCCTGCTGGAACACAGCGAAGCCGGAGTTCCCGAAGAAGACCCGTCGCACCCGCTGCTGGCAGACGCCCCGGTGGCCACCGACGCCCCCACGTTCGCCGAGCTGGGAGTGCGTGACGAGATCGTCAAGGCGCTCGGCGAGGCCGGCATCGTCCGCACGTTCGCCATCCAGGAGCTGACGCTCCCCATCGCCCTGTCCGGCGACGACCTGATCGGTCAGGCGCGCACCGGCACCGGCAAGACCCTCGGGTTCGGCGTGCCGCTGCTGCACCGCCTCGACGTGCCCGGCGACGGCACCCCGCAGGCGCTTGTGGTCGTGCCCACCCGTGAGCTGTGTCTCCAGGTCGCGCACGACCTCACCGACGCCGCGAAGCACCTCGACGTGAAGGTCGTCGCCATCTACGGCGGCATCCCGTACGAGCGGCAGATCGCGCAGCTCCGCAAGGGCGTCGACGTCGTCATCGGCACGCCCGGTCGCCTGCTCGACCTGGCCGAACAGCGCCACCTGGTGCTCGGCAAGGTCCGCTCGCTGGTGCTGGACGAGGCCGACGAGATGCTCGACCTGGGCTTCCTGCCCGACATCGAGCGCATCCTGACCATGGTCCCGGACAAGCGGCAGACGATGCTGTTCAGCGCGACCATGCCGGGCCCGATCATCACGCTGGCCCGCACGTTCCTGAACCAGCCGACGCACATCCGCGCCGAGGAGAACGACGCAGGCCAGACGCACGAGCGCACCAAGCAGTTCGTCTACCGCGCGCACTCCATGGACAAGCCGGAGATGCTGGCCCGCGTGCTGCAGGCCCGCGACCGCGGTCTGTCGATGATCTTCGCCCGCACCAAGCGGACCGCGCAGAAGGTCGCCGACGACCTGACCGAGCGCGGGTTCGCCGCGGCCGCCGTGCACGGTGACCTCGGCCAGGGCGCGCGCGAGAAGGCGCTGCGGGCGTTCCGCAGCGGCAAGGTCGACGTGCTCGTGGCCACGGACGTCGCGGCGCGCGGCATCGACATCGACGATGTGACGCACGTCATCAACTACCAGTGCCCCGAGGACGAGAAGACCTACGTGCACCGCATCGGCCGCACGGGCCGGGCCGGGCGCGAGGGTGTCGCCGTCACGTTCGTCGACTGGGACGAGACGGCGCGCTGGAAGTCCGTCAACGAGCTGCTGAACCTGGGCCAGCCCGAGCCGATGGAGACCTACTCCACGAGCGACCACCTGTTCGAGGACCTGGGCATCCCGTCCGGCTCCACGGGCCGGCTGCCGCTCAGCCACCGCACGCGTGCCGGTCTGGACGCCGAGGAGGAGGAGAAGCTCGACAACGGCAAGCGCAAGCGCCGTCGTCGCACCGGCTCCACCCGCACCGGCGCCGAGCAGGCAGCTCCGGAGGCGAGCGAGGAGACCAGGCCGAAGCGCACCCGCAGCCGTACGCGCAGCCGTTCCGGCGTGCCGGTCGAGGGTGAGCAGGCCGAGGCGCCCGCCACTGCGGAAGCGGGCGAGAAGTCCGCCTCCGACAAGCCCCGCAGGCGTCGTCGTCGGCGTTCCTCTGCCGAACAGGCCGCTCCTTCGGCAGACTGATCACATGTCGTCCCCCGGTTCCGACGTCACCGACATCGAGGACGTCCTCGACGAGCCCGCGAACCCGTTCGCTCCCGCGCCCGTCGAGGAACGTCCGCCTGCCCGGTCCTGGCGCACCCGCGCCGACTACGTGGCGGTCGCGCTGATCGCGGTCGTCTCGATCGTCGCGTCCGTGCTGACCTGGGCGTTCAGCGATGCGCGGGCCACGACGTCGGTAACCGGGCCGGCGTCGTGGGACCAGCTGCCCGAGGTGACGGCGCTGCCTCCGAACCTCGCCGAGGTGTGGCGTGCCCGCAGCGGCGCCACCCTGTCCCCGGTGGTCGTGCAGACGCCGCTGAAGGAGACGGGCGAGGAGAAGCCGTCGACGGTCGTGACCGGCGACGGCGGCGAGATGAACGGGCGCGACCCGCTGACCGGCGACGTGCGGTGGACCTACAAGCGCGACCTGCCGCTGTGCGTGGTCAGCACGGGCCAGTCTCGCGCGATGGCCCTCTACTCCAAGGGCACCAACTGCTCGGAGATGACCGCGGTGGACGGCGTCACCGGTGAGCGCAAGGCGCAGCGCGACGGCGACGCCGAACCGGACACGGCGCTGCTCAACGAGGGCTCGCACATGATCACCACCGGGTCGAAGTACCTGGAGGTCTACCGGCGCGACGACCTGGTGAAGGCGCTGGAGTACGGCGCACTGCGCGCGATCGTGAACCCGAACAAGCAACCGCGCGTCGGCTGCACGTACGGGTCGATGGCGGTGACGTCGGGCAAGTTCGCGCTGGTCGAGCGCTGCCCGGACGACGCCTCCGACCGGATCTCGGTGATCAAGCCGAATCCGGACAAGGCCGACGACCCCAAGGTGTTCATGAGCGTCCTGACCGGCGTCCGGAACGTGCAGGTCGTGGCCGTGACGGACCGGCTCGTCGCGGTGGCCGTGCCGAACCCGAGCCGCATCGTGGTGTTCGACGCCGAGAGTGGCAACCAGATCAGCGAAGCGCCGGTCGACGTGCCGTCCTCGGACTTCACCGACCCGCCGCGCCACGTCGCGCGCAGCTTCGCCACCAAGACGAACGCCTTCTGGTTCAGCGGTTCCAAGACGGTCGCCCTGTCGCTGGAGACGCTCACTCCACTGTGGACGGCCAACGACACGCTGGGCGCCGGCACGACTCTCGCGGGCCGCGCGCTCGTCCCGGTGAAGGACGGGCTGCGGGTGTACGAGCAGGTCACCGGTGAGCTCGTCGGCACGATCCGGGTGCGGCGCGACGGGTACACGGGCCCTGTGCAACTGGCCACAGCCGGTCCCGTTGTGCTCGAGCAGCGTGGCGAAACCCTGGTCGCGCTGCGATAGTTCCCTCGTGTACTCGCAGATCAGCCCGCACCGGGCACAACGCGTCGACCTGCCAGGCCGGTACGGCACGATAGCGGCGCTGCGCGCGCCCGCGGTGGGCGACGACGCGATGCGCACGACGGCGCTGCTCGTGCCGGGCTACACGGGTTCCAAAGAGGACTTCGCGCCCATGATCGACGGAATCGCGGACGCCGGTTTCGAGGTGCTCGCGATCGACCTGCCCGGCCAGCAGGACTCGCCCGGCCCGGACGACGAGGCGCTCTACCGCCCAGGCCCGCTGGGGTCGGTGCTCGCCGAGCTGATCGAGAAGATCGTCGCGGACGGCCGGAAAGTGCTCTTGCTCGGCCACTCCTACGGCGGTCTGGTCGCGCGTGCCGCGGTGTTCGCCGGTGCCCCGATCACGGGCCTCACGCTGATGTCGTCCGGCCCGTCCGAGCTGCCCGCCGGTGAACGCCGCACGGTGCTGGAGGTCGGCGAGCACGTGCTGGCCGAGCAGGGCGTCGAGGGCACCCAGAAGCTGAACGAGCTGCGCTCGGCGCAGAACCCGGCCTACGCGGCACTGCCGCAGGAGCTGAAGGACTTCTACCGCAACAGGTTCCTGGCCTCGCCCGCCGCCGCGTTGCTCGGCATGGGCAACGGCCTGCGCTACGAACCGGACCAGGTCGCGAAGCTGGCTCGCGCGCTGCGGTCGTCGGGCATCCCGGCGCTCGTGGTGTGCGGTGACGCCGACGACGCGTGGAGCCCAGCCGCTCAGCGCGACATGGCTGAGCGGCTGGACGCCGACTTCGCGGTGCTGCCCGGTGGTGTGATGCACTCCCCGAACACCGAGGCACCGCACGAGCTCATCGCCACGCTGCTGCCGACGTGGCGAGCGTGGCTGACCTCGTAGTTACAGGCCGATCCGGATCGTGCGCTCGTCCTTCGCGCTGACGTTCGGCCAGCCGTTGATGGAGGCCTTCGCGAACGCCTCACCCAGGCCGAACGGGCGGTCGTTCGCCTGCACGTTCAGCGTGAGCGTCTCGAACCCGCCGGTGCAGTTCAGGCTGTTCTCGTACGCGCTGCCGACGGCCACGCCGCCGAACTTGGCCTGGTTGACGATCAGCTGCAGGCTGGCCTGGCTGCCCGCCGGGCAGGTGTAGGTCACCTGGACCGCGATCGCCGCACCCCACGCCTTCAGCTTCGCGGGCGACTCGACTCGCACGAGACCGGCCGACGGCGACTGCGCGCTCACGTCCGCCATGACCGGCGCGACCGACGCGAGGATCGCGCCACCCGCGACGGCGGCGATCGCCAGCGTCTTACCCGAGAACTTCATCATCGGTACCCCCTACTGATCCGTCCCCTGTGGACGGAAACCCCAGACCGGCGCACAGGCCGGCGAACACGAGCACCACGGGCAGGTGCCAGAGGAAGTCGAATCCGCTGTGCACCAGCACGACTGCGACAGCCGCCATCGCCCCGGCCCACAACGGAGTTCCGCGCCCACGCCACATGGCGACCAGCACGGCCGCGACCAGCCCCAGCACCAGCACCAGCCCGACGGCCCCCAGTTCGACGAGCACCTGGAGGTACTCGTCATGGACGTAACGCATCATCCGGGTGCCTTCGTTGCCCGAGTTGAAGAAAAAAGATCCATTTCCCGGTCCGGTGCCGAGCAGCGGCGACCGGGAGACCAGCTCCAGCGCGGCTCCGGTGGCCCCGGCGCGGTCCGGTGAGCTGAACGAGAGCCGGGTGGCGAGCCGGTCCGCGAACGCGAACGCGGCCACCGCGCCACCTGCCGCGAGCAGCACCGCGACCGGCACGACGAACCGTCCCAGCCTGGGCAGTCCCAGCGCCACCAGCGCACCGGCGACCAGCCCGGCGACCGCGACCAGCACCTGCGGCTCGTCGGCCACGCGCATGGTCGGCAGCAACGCACCGACGGCGACCACAGCGCCGAGCAACGGTGGCGCGGCCGTGACGACCGTCGTCTTGAGACCCCTGAACACGCACAGCACCAGCAACCCGGCCACCAGCGCGAGCACCCCCGCGCGGCTCATCGTGGCGCCGATTCCGGTGCACAGCAGGAAAGTCATCACCGCGGTCGGCAGCGTCGGCCGCAGGACCAGCGACAACACCGCGGTTGCCGCCATCACCGCGGCGGCGGCGTTCGGATAGGTCAGGGTGGACGCGGCACGCAGCAACCCTTCCGCCACCGTCGTCCAGGCCGGCACGCGGAACACCACGGCCACCCACCCGGTGAACGCGACCAGTGCGCCGACACCGGCGAGCACGGTCGCGAGCAGCTCACGTTGTGCCTGATCCGCCTGTGCCGCAACGAGAACAGCGCCCACGAACACGCCTGCGGCAGCGGTGGCCGGCAGCGCGGCGAGCACGTCGCCTTCGAGCAGCCCGCGCACCACGGCCCACAACGCGAGCACTCCGCCAAGTGCCGCAACGAGGTTCGGGCGGGGACGCGCGAGCACCACCGCCACGCCGACCAGCAGTCCGGACATCACCCGGCCGGGCAGGTAGTAACCGCCCTGCGCGACGACCGCCGCGGCGAACCCCGCGACCACCAGCAGCACCGGAACCGGCAACGCCACCGATTCCCGGCGCGCGCCAACGACTTCTCCTGCGACCACTGATTTCCCCCAGAGCTTCGAACCCGCCTCCCCAAGCGGATTGAGAGCACACTGTAGGTGCCAGGAGGTCTTGGGCGGAAGCCTGAATTCGCGTCAGCTCAGCAACACCGCGGTGAACGCGCCGAGCAGCATGAACGGCCCGAACGGCAGCGAGCTCTTGAGGGTGACCCGCCGCAGGAGCAACAGGACCAGCGACACGACGGCCGACAGGACGAACGCCAGCGCGGCACCGAGGAGCAGCACCGGCCAGCCGAGCCACGCCAGCGCCATGCCGATCACGCCGGACAGCTTCACGTCGCCGTAGCCCATCCCGGCCGGGTTGACGAACTCCAGCACCCGGTAGAGGAACGCGAGCAGCAGGCCGCCGAGCACGGCCCGGCCGAGCGCGCCGATCGTGCCGCCGGTCAGGGCCGCGACGGTCAGCAGGATCAGCACCGCCGGGTACGCGGGCAGCGTCAGCACGTCCGGCAGCCGGCGCACGGCCGTGTCGATGAACGCCAGCGCGACCCCGACCGCGCCGAGGCAGGCGAACGCGAGGACCTCCACCGAGCCGGCGAACTTGATCGCCAGCACGGCCAGCACGGCCGCCGACACCAGTGGCAACGCGATGCCGGTACGCGTGAACCGGTTGACCAGGTCGCGCAGCGCGACGCCGGACGCGAGTCCGCCGACCGCGCCTCCCACGGCCCAGAGAAGTGTCATGTGATCGACGGTAGATCGCGTGCGGTCCGAACGGAACGTGACGGCGCCAGGTGTGGCCGAGGGGCCGACAGCGTGTCCCCCGATCGACCGACATGTCCCCCGAACTGCGCGTTCGTTACACCTCTTCGTCCGATACCGAACCCTGTCGGCGGTCACGCAGAGTTGCGACGTTCGAAGTCGGATCCCATTCCCCCAGGAGACCGTCATGCTCACGTTCCTCAGCTACGTGCAGACGTTCCTCAACCACATCAAGCGCGAGAACGACGATCGCGGCGCCACCGCCGTCGAGTACGGCCTGATGGTCGCCCTCATCGCCATCGTCATCATCGCCGGCGTCGCACTGGTCGGCACCAACCTGCTCGCACTCTTCAACGAGATCGCAGGCGAGCTCGGGTGATCGCTCGTCGGCATGACCTGGACCGCGGCGCCACGGCCGTCGAGTACGGCCTGATGCTGGCGTTGATCGTCGTATTCGCAATGGTGGCCATCACCGCCGTCGGCGACAACATGGCCGCGATGTTCGAGTTCATCGCCGACGTCCTCGACGGCTGAAGTCTCCTGTCCCGCGTGGCCGGCGTTCCCCTCCGCCGGCCACGCGCCTTTCTTCGGAGCGGTCATGAAATCCGATGCTCGCGACCGCGGCGCGACCGCTGTCGAAGTCGCACTGCTGATGCCGGTCATCCTGGTCCTGATCATGGGCATCATCGACTTCGGGTTCGCCCTGCGTGCCCAGATCACCCTCACCCAGGCGGCCAGGGAAGGCGTCCGCGTCGCGGCGCTGAAGCAACCCGGTGCGGCTGCGCGCACGCAGACCGCCGCCGACAAGCTGAACGGCAGTGTCGGCGTCTCGGTCAGTTCCTGCCCTGCCACCGGCACTCCCGGTGCCAGCAACGCCACGGTGACGGTGACCTACTCCTACGAGTTCATCACGCCGGTGGGCGGCCTCGCCGGGATGTTCGGCGGCGCGAGCTTCGGCTCCCCGATCGCGTTGAAGGCCACGGGAGTCATGCCATGCGAATGATGCGATCGGACGACCGCGGCGCACTTGGTGTGCTCATCGCGATCCTGCTCGGTTTCGGCGTGCTGCTCGGCATGGGCGCGATCGTCATCGACGTCGGCTTCCTCTACCAGGAGCGCGCCGAGCTGCAGAACGGCGCCGACGCGGGTGCTCTCGCCGTGGCCCGCGGCTGTGCGACCGGCGCGACGACCTGCCTGGTGAACAAGGCGAACTACTTCGCCAACCACAACGCCAACGACGGCGTGTCCACTGTGGACAAGGTGTGCGGGTTCGACGGCACCGGCGTGCTCTCCTCGTGCAGCACCCCCTCCGGCAAGATGACGGACTGCCCGGCCAAACCGTCTTCCGGCACCAAGTACGTCGACGTGCACACCTCGACGCAGACCGCTGGTGGCGGCACGCTGTTGCCGCCGGCGTTCGCCCGCACTCTGGCGGGCAACGGTTCCTACGACGGCTCGCGGGTTCGTGCCTGTGCCCGTGCCACCTGGGGAGCGCCGAAGACGGCGACCACGATCGCGCTCACGATCTCGTGGTGCGAGTGGTCCCAGGCGACCTCCGGCGGCACCACGTTCGGTCCGGTACCTCCGGCCACACCACCGTTGTCTGCGCATCGGGTGCTCAAGCTGCACACGACCAGCGGCACCGGGTGTCCTGGTGGTCCCTCCGGCGCGGACGGTCCCGGCGAGTTCGGCTGGGTCGACGAAGTCGACAACGACTGTTCCGTGCTGATCAACAACAACACGTACAGCTCGGACACGGGCGCTTCGGCCGGCAAGGACTGCAAGACCGCGCTCGCCGCGTCGTGGTCCTCGCACACACCGGTGTGGCTGCCCGTCTACACGAAGGTCACGGGCACCGGCACCGGCGGCACGTACACGCTGTCCGGGTTCGCCGGCTTCGTGATCACCGGCTACTGGATCCCCGGCGCGTCGCAGAAGGACTGGCTGACGAACAAGGACGAGTGCAAGGGCACGGAGAAGTGCGTCGCCGGCTACTTCGTCCAGGGCCTCCTGCCCAACACCGGCACCATCGGCGGCCCCGACCTCGGTGTCCGCATCGTCCAGCTCACCGGCTGAAACCCCAGGAGTTGTCATGAAGAACCGCGCATTCATCATCATCCTGGCGGTGTTGCTGGCCGTCTGCGGCAGCGCCGGGGTGTTCCTCTACGTCCGCAGCGCCGACGCACGCGCCATCGCGGGTCAGCAGGCCGTCACCGTGCTCGTCGCGAAGGACCGCATCCCCGCCGGAACCGCGGGCGACAAGCTCGCGGACCTCGTGGAACAGCAGCAGATGCCCAAGGCCAGCGTGCCGGAGAACACCATGTCCTCAGTGGACTCCTCGATCGCGAGCCTGGTCACCTCGGCGGAGGTCGCCGAGGGTCAGCTGCTCACCAGGACGATGTTCACCGAGCCCGCCTCGCTCGCCAAGGGCATCTCGATCCCGGACGGGATGATCGCGGTGACCGTGCCGACCGAGGCCTGGCAGCGGGCCGGCGGGCTGATCCAGAAGGGCTCCAAGGTCGCGGTCTTCGACACCTTCACCGTGATGGACGGCAAGGGCAACACCCCGGCCGGTGACGGGCTTTCCAAGCAGTACGAGCGCAACCAGTCCACCCGGCTGCTGCTGACGAGCCTCGAGGTCCTCTCCGTCGTCGACGAGAAGAAGGCGGCAGAGGACGGCGACGTCGGCAAGGCGATCGTGACGGTCGCGGTGAAGCAGGCGGACGCGGAGAAGCTCATCCACGGCCAGCAGACCGGCACGCTCTACTTCGCGCTGCTCGGCGGCAAGTCCGAGATCACGCCCGGCAACGGCATCGACAACCGCTCCCTGTTCGGAAACTGAGGCGTGCCATGACGATCCTGTGCGAACCGGTATCCCTTGCCGGACAGCTCTCCCCCGCGCTCGGCGGCGAGGTCCGCGTCGTAGAGACACTGGGCGAGGCCTCGCGACTGCTCAGCGCGGACCCCTTCGAGTCGCTCGTGGTCGTGGGCTCCGCGATCAGCCTGGACGAGGCCCTGACGTTCACGGAGGTGCTGCGGTTCGACCGGCCGTCGGTCGGCGTGGTGCTGCTGCGTGACGTCGTCGACGTCGTGGTGCTGACCAAGGCGCTGCGGTCCGGCGTCCGCGAGGTCGTCGCGCGGGACGACCTCGCCTCGCTGGTCGATGCCTGTGCCCGGTCGCGGGCGTTGTCGGCGCAGGTCAGCGGCGTGCCGCAGCCTCGCTTCACGGAACACCGGCAGGGTCAGGTGATCACCGTGTTCGCGGCGAAGGGCGGCTGCGGCAAGACGACGCTCGCGGTGAACCTGGCCGCGGTGCTCGCGGCCGGTGGCGAGCGGTCGGTCTGCCTGGTGGACCTCGACCTCGCGTTCGGCGACGTCGGGATCTGCCTGCGGGCCGAGCCGGTCCGCACGATCGTGCACGGGCTCGGGATGCTCGGCCACGTCGACGCCGCCGGCGCCTCATCGCTGCTCACGAACTGCAGGCCGGGCCTCAGCGCGTTGCTCGCCCCGGTCGAACCCGGTGACGCGGAACGGGTTCCGGCCGGCCTGGTCACCGAACTGCTCGAAGTGCTGCCGACGATGTTCGACTTCGTGGTGGTGGACACGCCGTCCGCGTTCAGCGAGCACGTGCTGGCCGCGATGGACGCCTCGCACCACCACGTCCTGCTGACCACGCCGGACGTGCCCGCGCTGAAGAACCTGCGGGTGACGCTGGACATGCTCGACCTGCTGTCCTACGCGCACGACATCCGTTCGGTCGTGCTGAACCGCTCGGACGCCAAGGTCGGCCTGACGATGGACGACATCGACCGCGTGGTGCGCAGCGACATCCGCGCGCACGTGCCGTCCAGTCGCGACGTGCCGATCTCGGTCAACAAGGGCAACCCGATCGTCCTCGACCAGCCGAAGCACCCGGTGAGCGAGGCCATCGCGCGGTTCGCCCGTGAGCACGTGCTCGCCGAACCCGCGGTCGTCGCCGCCAAGTCGAAGAGGTGGTTCCGATGAGCCTGGCCAACCGCATTGCCGCGCAACGGGAATCCGGCTCACCGGCACCTCAGGTGCGCAGGCACGTCCGCACCGCCGACCCGTTCGCGGAGGTCAAGCGCAGTGTCCACGCCGGACTGCTGGAAGTGCTGGGCCCCAAGCTCTACGACGCGCACCTCGACCAGCGCGAGCTCGAAACCAGGGTGCGCCAGACGTTGCAGGCGGTGCTGGAACGCGACGAGACACCGCTGACCAACGCCGACCGCGCGCGGATCGCGCTGGAGGTGCTGGACGAGATCCTCGGGCACGGGCCGCTGGAGCCGTACCTGCGCGACCCGGGCATCTCCGAGATCATGGTCAACGGGTTCGACCAGGTCTACGTCGAGCGTGCGGGCCGGTTGGAGCCCGTTCCGGTGGCGTTCGCGGACGAGTCGCACCTGCGCCGCACGATCGACAAGATCGTCGCGAAGGTCGGCCGGCGCGTCGACGAGGCCTCGCCGATGGTCGACGCGCGTCTGCCCGATGGCAGCCGTGTCAACGCCGTGGTGCCGCCGATCGCGCTGGACGGTTCGGTGCTGACGATCCGGAAGTTCGCGGCCGACCCGTTCACGGTCGACGACCTGGTGGGCTTCGGCACGCTGACGCCCGCGACCGCGTACCTGTTGCAGTGCTGCGTGCACGGGCGGATGAACATCCTGATCGGCGGCGGCACCGGCTCCGGCAAGACGACGTCGTTGAACGTGCTGTCGTCGTTCGTGCCGGCCGACGAGCGGATCGTCACCATCGAGGACGCCGCCGAGCTCCAGCTGCGCCAGGACCACGTGCTGCGGCTGGAAGCCAGGCCGCCGAACGTGGAGGCGCGCGGTGAGGTCGCGGTGCGGGACCTCGTGCGCAACGCCCTGCGCATGCGGCCCGACCGGATCATCGTCGGCGAGGTTCGCGACGGTGCCGCTTTGGACATGTTGCAGGCCATGAACACCGGCCACGACGGCTCGATCACCACCGTGCACTCGAACTCCCCGCGCGACTCGTTGGCCCGCCTGGAGACCATGGTGCTGATGGCGGGCGTGGACCTGCCGGCGCGGGCGATCCGCGAGCAGATGGCGTCCGCGATCGACCTGATCGTGCACCAGTCGCGGTTGAAGGACGGCACCCGGCGGATCACCCACATCACCGAGGTCATCGGGATGGAGGGTGAGGTCGTGACGCTGCAGGACATCTACCAGTTCGACTTCCACGCGGGGGTCGACGAGCGCGGGTTCTACCGCGGGTCGTTGCAGTCGACCGGGTTGCGGCCGCACTTCCTGGAACGGCTGCGGGACCGCGGGATCGACGTTCCCGCGCACCTGTTCCAGGGTGGTGTGCGATGAAGCGGGTTCTCGCCGGGCTCGTGCTCGGTGCGCTGCTGACGTTCGTGTTCAGCGCTTTCGCGGTCGCCGCGGCACCATCTCGCGGGGTGATGGTGCTGCTCGACACCAGCGGCTCGATGGCACCGGACCGGATCGTCGTCGCGCGCCAGGCGATCGCCACGTACGTGGGTTCGTTGCCAGCGGACGTGCAGGTCGGGTTGGTGGCGTTCTCGTCGCAGCCGTCGCTGGTGCTGGCGCCCACGGCCGATCGCGGTGCGGTGGCCGGTGCGCTGGACCGCTTGCAGGCCAAGGGTGACACGTCGTTGTTCGACGCGGTTCCGGTCGGGTTGTCGGCGTTGCAGGGGTTCTCCGAGCGGCGGATGGTGATCGTGTCCGACGGTGAGGACACGGTTTCCCGATCCACTGTGGACGCTGCCGTCTCGGCCGTCGCCTCCGCCGGGGTGCCCACCGACGTGATCGGGTTCCAGTACAGCGACGACGCCTTGCGCCGCATCGCTTCCGCCGCCGGCGGACGGTTGCTGACCGCTTCCGACGCCGCCGCGCTGGCCGCTGCCTTCGCCGCGCTGTCCGTACCCTCCTCCGTGGTCACGCCTGCTCCCGCTCCTGTCTCCGTTGCGGCTCCCGCACCTGTGGCCGTCGCTCCGCCGGTGGAGACTCCTGGGCAGAACTGGCTGGCCGGAGTGCTGATCGCCGGGACGTTCCTGGTGGTGTTCCTGATCGTGTTCCTGGTGCTGACGCCACGCCGGACCGCCGCAGGACGGAAGCTGGCCCAGCACCTCGACCACTACGGTCACCGCGAACCCGTTGCGCAGGAGGAAAGTCAGGCCGCCCAGACCGCCGTGGTGTGGACCGCTCGGGTGATGACCGCCGACGGCACGGCCCGCACCGCGGACCGGCTGGACCTCGCCGGGATGAAGGCGAGCCCGGCCGAGTGGACGTTGCTCCGCGTCTGCGTCTCGGTCGCGCTCGCCGCGTTGCTGAGCCTCTTGACGACCTGGTGGATCGGCGTGCCGTTGGGCGCGCTCTGCGGATGGCTGCTGACGGCGCTGTACATGAGGATGCGCACGGCCAAACGCCGGGCCGCGTTCGCCGACCAGCTCCCGGATGTGCTGCAGCTCGTCGCGAGCTCCCTGCGCTCGGGGTTCTCGCTGGCCCAGTCGGTCGACGCGGTGGTGCGGGACGACACCCAGCCGACCGCGGGCGAGTTCTCCCGTGCGCTGGCCGCCACCCGGATCGGTGCCGAGCTGGAGGACGCCCTGGAGCGCGTGGCGTTCCGGATGCGGAGCGCGGACCTGGCGTGGGTCGTCATGGCGGTGCGCATTCAGCGCCAGGTCGGCGGCAACCTCGCCGAGGTGCTGCTGAACACGGTCGGCACCATGCGCGACCGCTCCCAGACCCGGCGGCACGTGCGCGCGCTGTCCGCGGAGGGTCGCCTGTCGGCCTACATCCTGGTCGGTCTGCCGCTCTTCCTGGCGGCCTTCCTGTTCTGGTTCCGCCCGGAGTACATGCGGCCCCTCTACACGTCGCTGGTGGGTCTCGTGATGCTCGCGCTGGGGTTCGTGCTCCTCGTTCTCGGCTCGCTCTGGATGCGCAAGCTCGTGCGCGTGGAGGTGTGACATGGCGCTGTTCATCGGCCTCGGCTGCCTGCTGCTCGCGGTCGCGTTGGGCGCGGTGGCGCTGACGCTCCGCCCGCCCGCCACGGCCGCCGGTTCACTGGCCCTGATCGAGTCGAGCTACTCGGCGGCGGTCGTCTCCGCGCCGCACGAGGTCGGGTCGCCCAGCTGGCTGCGGTCGCTCGGGCTGCGGCTCTCGCCCACCGGGGTGGCGATGCGGCTGCAGTACCGCCTCGACCTGGCCGGCAACCCGCCGACCTGGACCCCGGACCGGATCCTCGCCTACAAGGGCGTGGGCCTGCTGCTCGGTGCCCTGCTGGGCGGGCTGATCGGGTTCCGCTCGGTGGGCTGGTTGCTGCTCGGTCTCGCCGTCGGTGCCGTGTTCGGGTTCTTCCTGCCCGACCTGCTGCTGCTCAACGCGGGCCAGAAACGTCAGGAGAAGATCCGGCGTGCGCTGCCGGACGCGCTGGACATGCTGACCGTGTGTGTGGAGGCAGGTCTTGGCTTCGACGCGGCGTTGGCCCAGGTCGCCCGCAACACGAACGGCCCGCTGGCCCAGGAGTGCGCCCGCGTGCTGCAGGAGATGCAGATCGGCAAGTCGCGCAACGAGGCGCTGCGGGCGTTGACCCTGCGCACGACCGTGGCCGAGCTGCGCGCGTTCGTCTCGGCCCTCGCCCAAGCGGGTGAACTGGGCGTCCCGATCGCCTCCGTGCTGCGCGAACAGGCTCGCGAGATGCGCGTGCGCCGGCGTCAGCGCGCCGAGGAGCAGGCCCAGAAGGTGCCGGTCAAAATCCTGTTCCCGCTGATCGTGTGCCTGTTCCCGGCGATGTTCGTGGTCATCATCGGCCCGGGCGCGATCAGCATCGCCAAGGTCCTCATGCACCTCTGACGGTCCCTGGCCGGCTGGGACCAAATGCTCTATTAGGCCCTTCGGTGTAACCAAGTGAGACATCCGGAACGACATGCGGGTTGAACCTTCAACAGAGAGGGGGCAGCTCATGGCGATCGAAGTCGTCGTCGTCGACGGACACACGCTCACCAGGTTCGGCCTGACGACGCTCGCCGCCGCGCACCCCGATCTGGAGGTGGTCGCGGAGGCGAGCACAGGCGCCGAGGCCGTCGCTTTCATCGCTTCGCTCAGTCCGGACGTCGTGACGCTGGCCGTGGACCTGCCTGACGGAGACGGTCTCCACCTGGCCCGCGACCTGCGCGACCGCTACCCGTCGCTCGGCATCGTGGTCCTGACCGCACACGGCGAGGACGACGTGCTGTTCCGCGCGCTGGAGACCGGCGCCTCGGCGTTCGTGGGCAAGAGCGCCCCGGTCGAGGAGATCCTCTGCGCGATCCGGCACGCTTCCGTCGCGGCCTCGTCGTTCACCGCGGCGGGCTTGGCCAACGCGATGGCGCGCCGCCACGCCACGGCCGCCCGGCTGGCTCTCTCGCCGCGCGAGCGCGAGGTGCTGATGCTGCTGCGCGACGGGGTCTCGATCCCGGCGATCGCCCGCACCCTGTACGTGTCACCGTCGACCGCCAAGACCTACGTCTCGCGCCTCTACGAAAAGCTCGGCGCCTCGAACCGCGCGCAGGCGTTGATGACGGCGCTGAGCAAAGGCCTGATCCGCACCGACGCGGCGACCGCCTGAAGGCTCAGGCCCACCAGAACGTCCACAGCGTCGCCCCGGTGACGATCAGCACCGCCAGCGACGCGACCGGCGCCTTCCAGTCCGCGTACCGGTCGGCCACGATCTGCCCCGCGACGACCAGCAACGCCGCCACGACGTGCGCGGTCACCGAGAGAGTGCCGGGACCGGGCAGATCACGGGAGTTCGCGTAGAACTGGACGCCGATGTTCCCCAGCGCGAGCAGCACGATGCCCACCGCGAGCACACCGCTCACGGCGCGCAGGATTCCGAAGGTCCGCGACGGCCGCTTTGCTGCTTCGACGTCCACTCCAGCCACCCTACCGAGGCTCACGGCGCCAGCAGCGACCACGGTTCGATCGCCGGAGCCGCCGCCTGTCCCTCCGGACAGCTCCTGCGGAAGTCGCACCACTGACACTGCCGCCCGGTGACCGGCGGGAACAAGATCTCCTGATCGCCGCCTGCCTTCAACGTCTCCGTGGCCAGGTCGATCTCGTCGGCGGCCTCCTCCGCCCGCCGCACGTGCCGGGCCAGCGACTCCTCCGTGTGCTCCCACACCGCCACCGAACCGGACGGCAGGTGGTGCAGCTCCACCCGGTGGCACGGCTTGCGCAACGTCCGCCTCGCCGCCAGCGCGTACAGCGCCAACGCCTGCGAGCCGCGCGCGTCGTCCGAGGTCAGCACGTGCCGCCCGGTCTTGTAGTCGACGATCACCAGCTCGCCGTCGCGGTAGTCGATCCGGTCGACCCGCCCCTCGGCCACGATCCGCTCGGTCGGCGACGACACCCACCGCTCCACCCCGAGCGGCTCGAACGAGACGTCCAGCGACGACACGTAGTCGTGCACCCAGCCGCCCGCCCGGGCCCGGTACTCGGCGGCCTGGTCGACGTCGCGGAAACCCTCGGACTTCCACTGCCGGTTCACCAGCGCCACCGCCTGGTCCGGCGTCCGGCGATCAGCGGGCAGGTCGAACAGGGCCTTGAGAGCGTTGTGCACCACCGCGCCCAGCGTGTTGTGCGCCCAGGCACCACCACGCGGCGGCGACGGCCGGTCGAGGTACGTCATCCGGAAGCGGCGCGGGCAGTCCGTCCACGTTCCGAGCTTCGCGGGCGTCACGCGCACGAGCCGGCGGGGTGCCGCGGTGCCGAAGTCGAAGCCGAGTTGTTCCACCCAGACAAAGCTACTCAACACCCCTGACAGAAAATGAACGGCATGGAGATCTGGCACAACCCGCGCTGCTCGAAGAGCCGCGCCGCCAAGCAACGGCTCGACGACGAGGGCGTCGAGTACACCGAACGCCGCTACCTCGACGACGCCCCGACCGCCGAGGAGCTCGACCACGTCCTCACGCTGCTGGGCAAACAGCCGTGGGAGATCGCGCGCACCAAGGAACCCGCGTACCCCAAGCTCCTGGAACACGACCGCGCCAAGTGGATCGCGCACATGGTCGCGAACCCGAGCGTCATCGAGCGCCCGATCATCATCGACGGCGACAAGGCGCACATCGAGCGTTAAGAACCGGAGATGAAGCCCTGCACCGAGGACGCGACCAGCTGCACGGCGATCGCGGCCAGCAGCAGACCGGCGATCTTGGCCATCAGCAGGATCCCGCTCTCCTTGAACACCTTGATCAGCAACCCGGCGGACCGCAACGTCCCCAGCAGGATCAGGTGCACGGCCACGATCGCCGCGGCCAGCGCGAAGTAGGAGCCGACGTCCCCACCGGCCTGCCGCACGAACACGATCGTCGCGGCGATGGCACCCGGCCCGGCCAGCAACGGCGTGCCGAGCGGCACCATCGCGATGTTGACGTCCTCGACCTCGGGGTGGTTCGTGGCGCCCTTGCCCGTCAGCAGGTCCAGTGCGATCAGCAACAGCAGCAACCCGCCCGCGCCCTGCAGCGCCGGGATGCCGATGTGCATGTACGCCAGGATCGAGTTGCCCGCGACGGCGAACAGCGTGATCACCAGGAACGACACCAGCACGCCCTGCCGCGCCGCCGACTTCCGCGCGTCCCGCGACTTGCGCCCGACCAGCCCGAGGAACACGGGCACCGTGCCGGGCGGGTCCATGATCACGAGCAGCGTGATCGAAGCCTCGATGAACAGCCGCACGTTGAACATGGAGCCACCTATCCCACGAGGATCTTGCCGCCGGTCGCCCTCGATGCCAGAGCATCCAGCATCTCCGGCGACGTCGTCTCCGCGCCGAGCCGCACTGTCTTGTTCGTGCCGTGGTAGTCACTCGACCCGGTGACGAGCAACCCCAGCTCGTCGGCCAGCGAACGCAACGACGTCCGAGTGGGGGCGTCGTGGTCCGGGTGGTCGACCTCGACCCCGCCCAGGCCGGCCGCGGCCAGCTCGCGCACGACGTCCGCGGTCACGATCGGCCCGCGCGAGCGAGCGAACGGATGCGCCAGCACCGTCACGCCGCCGGCCTCGGCGATCATCTCGATGGCCCGCTCGACCGGCGTGTCCGTGCGCCCCACGTAATAACGCCCGCCGGTCAGGTAGGTCGCGAAGGCCTCGTCGACGGACGTCACCACCCCGACGCGATCGACAAGAACACCGTCGCGTTGGGAACACCTCCGCCGGACTCGTCGACCACGTTGAGCGGGCACACGCGCTCGGCTTCCGCAGCCACTTCCTCAGCAGGTCCAAGTACCACTCGACCACGTTCCGCGCCATCCGCGAGGAACGCTGTGCCTTCGGCACGCGCGAGATGTTCGACCGCCTCGAACTCGATCCGGACACCGTGATCGTCGTCAACGGCTGGCAGCATGCCAGGTCCGGCTGCGACAACGACGCAGAGCGCGAGCTCGCCGCTGCCGTCGCCGAACGGTCAGAGCTCAACGCCTCACAAGCACAAAGGGGAGGCCGCAGCATGACTGAGTCGCTTTGGGACATTGACCAGGTCCCTGCCTAACTCGGCGTGACGGCCGTGACGGTCTACGGCAGGCGCTACAAGAAGTACGGTTCAGTCGGTCGTCAGTTTGGCAAGCACGTCCGCTGGGCCCCACAGGTGGCCAAAGACTGGTTCGCCGCGCAACCTGCGCTGGTGGCCCGGTGGGTACGTTCGAGGATCGTTGGAACCGCCTCGTCCCCGACCCGACCAACCCGAAGAAGACGACGCTCGAACCCAAGCCGCGCTGTGGGGTCGGCAAGCGCTCCTGGCACAGGTGATCGGTCCGGACAACGAGGAATGTCCCAGAGCTTCGCCGATGGGTGACACAAGGCCGTTCAGGAGTGGATCAACCAGGCCGAAGCAAAGATCACGCTCGACGTCTAGGAAGACCCTAAGGTGTGGGAGAAGCCCAAAACGATGCCCTCCTCAAGTCGCACGCGACGAACTATCTCGCTGATCTTGACCTCGACAGGGCGTCGCCCGAGCAGGCGGAGATGAGGTTCAAGAAGTACATCTTCCCGCACCTCGGCGATGAGCCCCTCGACGAGATCAACGCGTCCGCACTGAGGTCCTGAGACACCGGCTCCCCAAGGCCGGCCTGTCCGACCCCGCACCAGCACCGCTGTTCATGAACCTGTCCGCAGTCATGAACTCGGTGGTGGATGACGAGAACCCGTGCGGGCAAGTCGGTCAAGAAGGTCATCCCGTGGGGCGTGAGGTGCCCACCAACCGCCAACTCAAGACGGTCGGAACTGCCTCGTCTTCGCACTCCTAAGGAAGAAGACGTGGTCGGTGTCCATGCCGGCTCATGTTGAAGGCTCGGTCGGCGATCATCTGGCTCTCTGCCTCCGGTGGAGATCTCCAAAAGCCGAGCGTCCGGTAGGGACCAGTGGTCACCTGCGCGGATTCAGGATCGCGTTGGCACTGCGCAGTTCTCTGTTCTCCCGCTCAAGCTGCGCGATCCAGTCCGCGTCGCCGATTGTGGTGGCTCACCGGTCACCGGCGCCGATATCTGCGCGCTTGACCCGGTCTCGTAGAGCCTCTGGGGTAGAGCCGCTTGATCGTCCTGGTTGCGGCCCCGGTTCCCGCCGGACCTCCACGACGATCCGTGTCGCCCGCTCACGCAGCTCGGCTGGGTTCCTTCGCGGTTGAGGCCACGGTCCTCGTCATCCGGGCTTGCTGATCTCCATCAAGCCGGGCGCGGAACAGTGCGTGCCTCGGCACAGCCTTCGACAGCCGGTCAACAGACGCGTGCCCGCAGACGATTGCCGTGCGGTTCTGGAATCCTGTGCAGGGGCGCACCGGTGCGTCTAGGCATGCGAGATCTCGTGTTGTGCGCGCTGCAGAAGGTTGGCCGCCAATGAGGTGATCTCACCAAGCGAGGATTCCTCTGACCCGGCCTGAATTTTGTTGAGATCACGCCAGAACGTCACCAACTTCCGGTTGCGCCGCGTAAGCGAATCGTTACCGTGCGGACGTATGACATGAGTCTGGCGCCGAACGCGAGTACCGAGATGCCCTGTGCGGCAGTCCTGCGCAAGCCATGTCCATGCGGGAAAGAATTAATGCCCCTTCGTGCAGCCCTGTGGTGTTGTTGGTCACGAGACATAGACTTTCGTTCGTGAGGCAGCGAGGCGTCGCACACATGCACACGAGGTCGCATGCAGGAGGAGCAATCCTCAAACCCGAACTGCTGGCGTCGTTCGTGTAGTCGGCATCTCTTGCCCGCTAAGTCCCCTCCGACGCTACCTGCATGGGCGGAATAACGTGGTGGGATGATGAAATGGAGATCGATATGACCGCACAGGTTATCGAACAGATCGAAGACGTTCTGGATGGTTCGTGGCAGGACGCGGTCCTCAGCCCTGAGGGCATCACGGAAATTGTCATCACCAATGATAACGGCGGCGGTGGCGGTACCAGTTACTGCTAGTCGTAGCTGGTTGCTTGTCAGGTCGGGTTGCTTGTCAGGTCGGGTTGCCCGAGGCGGTCTTACTGAGCAACCCGACCTTCACGTCCGATTGATGAATCGGTAATTGGTTGGGTTGCTCCGAGCGCATCGCTGCGATGTCGCATGTGACAGTTCTGGCGACTAGCTCGATCGTGTCAACTTGATTCTATATGTTGGCGTCAGACTTGGCAGGCCTCGGCTCTGAGATGACTGGACTCGCATGAAAACCAGGGATATCACGGAATCGTTTGAACGGCTAGATTCGCTCATGCCGGCCGTGGAGCGCGGCATCGATTTGGCCGTGGAGAATGCGTGTGTCAATTCGCCGCCACTCTTCACGGCGGTGCAGCGGCTACTGCAGACCGATGGTAGCGGATCGACCCGCTATCGATTGTTTCCTTTGGCATTGCATGCGGCCATGACTGGTGACCCTTCGCCTGCGCTGCCGCTGGCTGTGATATCTCGAATTTGGTGGACAGGGGCCGAAACCCTGGATGACATCATGGATGGCGAGTTCGATTCCGCCCTCACGGGGCTGGGGCATGGGCAGGCAATGATCGCGGCTGTGACATGCACCACCCTGGTTCCACATATCGTGATCGCTGAGGCGGCAGTCGCCCCAGCTGTTGCGACCGTCTTGGCCGCGGAGTTCGTTGCGACATCGCTGGCATGCGCAAGTGGGCAGATCGATGATCTCGATATGGGCGGTCACGCTTCCTGGGCACGAACAATGCGCAGCTATGTGGGTAAGACTGGCGCTCCGTACGAACGTGACGCCGTGATGGCCGCCCATCTGGCTGGGCAAGACAAAGAGCGTGTGCGCGGATGGCGGGCTTTCGGTCGATTGTTCGGAGTTTTGCGTCAGCTGTCGAACGACCACGCAGAGGGTGTAGTCATCGATGACGCGGATATGTCCAACGGAGTTAGAACCCTTTTTTACGCTCATGCGGTCGAAGCCGGGATCGTCGGCGGCGCTGGCTCATCCAATCTGTTGCGGTTGTCCATGATTCCGCCGGCATTGCTCAAAACATACCTTCGTCGCGTGGAGAGCATTGCCGGGCAGCTGTACATGTTACTTGATCAGCTCGTGCATCCATCGGAGCATCGCGACATTGTTCGATGGTTGATCCAGACATCGCTTGAGCAGGTCCGATCGGCTGATGTCTTCAGTCACATCGATACGACGCGGGAAGGACTGGAATGATCACCGACGTCAACCTGCGAATGCTTCGACAACTGGCTTCCGGCATGGTCGGACAAACGCCGATGTCGTCTGCAATGCTGAATCGGCTTGTCGACGAGATCGAGGGCGGCGGAGGCCCTATAGTCGACTTGATCTCTGGACACCGAGACGTTAACGTTCCATTGTTCGCCGTCCGACTGTTGGCTGGCGTGCGATACCTCGTTATCACCGGTCAGTCGCCAGACTTGGCAGCTCATTTGGACGGAATGCTCGACCATCTTGAGGATCATCAATGGATTGATCGGACCTGGCAACTCTTTCGATCCACTATTCAAGATAACTCGGTGGAAATCGCGTCCGCGCTTGATCGCCCGGTGCAGCAACACCAGCCTGACCGAGCAGCACCACTCCTGCGTGGTCTGGGCATGCTCGCTGCGCCTGAGGTGAGATTGCTCGAGCTTGGCGCTTGTGCGGGACTGAACCTGATACCGGATCGCTATCGGTGGATCGCTCCACAATGGGAGTGGGGCGATGGTGAGTCCAAGGTCCGGCTGGCCGGTTATGGGCCGTCGCCAGGGCGTGTGTCCATCGTGGAGCGAGCCGGGTGCGACCTGCATCCTCTGAATCCTGGCAACCCTCGCGATGCGGCAATCTTGCGATCGTTCGTCCCACACGAGCTGAGCATTGAGCAGATGGAGCTCGACGACGCGATCGAGTTGGCCGCGGTGCACGGCGTGGCCGTGGATCAGGCAGACGCGGTCCGCTGGCTTGAGGACAAGCTACGGGATTCTTGCTCGCCTGACGTCTACACAGTTGTGTGGCACAGCGTGTTCTGGGGATACCTCGAAGCTGACCAGCAGCGTGAGATTGAGGACATCCTGTGCCGGGCGGCCATCAGGACGCCCGTGGCAAACATCTGCTATGAGCCGCATGAACTGGGTGGAATGCCAATGCTGCAGGTCCGCGTCTACTCATGACCACCCTGCCGAGTGTGAGGAGCGCCCATGAGCCATCCGAGTGCGGTGCCGGTACACATGCGACGCGTTGGATTCGACCTCGATCCCGGGCTCGCTGAACTACGTCAACAGGCACCACTGTGCAGGATCGCGCTTCCCAACGGTGTCAAGGTGTGGCTGGTGACCACCCACGACCTGATCCGCGACGTGCTCGGTGATCCTGAGACATTCGGCAGCAACGGAGCAGGGTGGTCGGACCCGGCAAACGGCGGACAGATGCCGCCGGCCCGGCCTACGGGCTCGCTGGAACTACATGGAGACATCACCGTGTACGACCCGCCTGCGCACGCCAGGCTGCGTCGAATACTCGCCCCTGCGTTCGGTGTGGGGCGTATGAAGATGCTCAGGCCGTTGGTGGCCCGGGTCATTGATGACTGTCTCGACGGCATGGCACGCGCTTCGGCCCCAGTCGACTTCGTTCAGCAGTTCGCCTTGCCGGTGCCATCGTTGGTCATCTGCGAACTGCTCGGCGTTCCCTACGTTCAGCGGGCAGAGTTCCAGCGGCGCAGTCGCGATCGCTTTGACAATACATTGCCTCCGTCAGTGCGCGCCGCAGCGGTGCAGGAGTCCCGGCAGTTCATGGAACAGTTGGTGGCTGATGCGCGTATTGCACCGCGAGATGGGATGATAGGCGACCTCGTGCGTGAGTTCGGTGGCGAAATTACAGATGCCGAATTGGTTGGGGCGGCCGACATCCTGTTGCTCGGTGGATACGAGACGACCGCGCACATGTTGGGCCTCGGAACCTTGCTGTTGCTGGGCGCGCCAACTCTCTGGCAGACGTTGAACGATACCACGAACATCGACGGCATTGTCGAAGAGCTGTTGCGATATCTGTCGGTCGTGCAGACCGGTACCCCGAGAGTGGCACACCGCGATGTGGTGCTCGCCGGACAGCAGTTACGAGCAGGCGAGCGTCTGCTGTGCTCCTTGCCCTCCGGGAACCGAGACCTCGCCGCACTCGGAGAGGGACTGGATTCGTTTGACCCGGCTCGGGGAAACCGGGCACATCTCGCTTTCGGTTTCGGCATTCACTACTGTCTGGGAGCTTCACTGGCCCGGATGGAGATGCGGCTCGCATTCCCTGCTCTCGCTCGACGATATCCGTCCTTGAGGCTGGCGGCTCCGGTGCGCGAGGAGCATTTCCGTCACCATTCGGCGGTCTTCGGCCTGGATACCCTTCTTGTGGAGTGGTGATGAAAACGGATTCGGCCATCTGGGCGCGAGGAATTACCAAGGTATTTCGACAGGGTGCCGATCAGGTGCCAGCGGTCACATCGCTGGACCTCGACGTGGCCGAGGGGGAGATCGTGGGCGTTCTTGGCCCGAACGGCGCGGGCAAAACGACGACGATGCGGATGCTCACCACGCTACTACATCCCACTTCCGGTGAGGCGACTGTTGCAGGATGCGACCTTCTGGCAGATCCGACCGGAGTACGGGCTCGTATCGGATACGTTGCGCAGAGCAGTGGCGTCGCACCGGATAACAGAGCCTTGGAGGAGCTGGTACTGCAAGGCCGCCTGTACGGATTGACCAAGGCGGTGGCGCGCGGCCGCGCGATCAGTCTTTTGGATGAGTTTGACCTTGCCGGCATGGAGCAGCGGCCGATCAAATCACTGTCCGGCGGACAGTGCCGACGGCTTGACCTGGCACTGGGGTTGATCCATGCGCCCCGAATGATGTTTCTGGATGAGCCGACGGTCGGCCTGGATCCGCAAAGCCGAGCCAACCTGTGGAAGCACGTTTTGAGGCTGAAGGAGGAAAATGGTGCTTCGATCGTTCTCAGCACTCACTATCTGGATGAGGCGGATTTCCTGGCAGATCGAATCTTCGTGTTGGACCGGGGAACCGTGGTCGCGGTTGGTACGCCCGACGAACTGAAATCCGCGGTATCCTTTGATCGAATCACGCTCACGGTAGCAGAGGAAGATCTTCTTGAGGCCGGGCATGCGTGTGAGAGGCTAGGAGGTGTTCGAGAACCTTCAGCAAAGCGCGAGCAGATCACTTTTCGGGTACCGGGCGCGGCTTCTATGCTACCCCACCTGATCAGAGCACTGGATTCATGCCAGGTCGAGGCATCCGCCATTGAAATTACCCGACCGAGCCTTGACGACGTATTCTTCTCGCTCACCGGCCGAACCCTACGGGATTCGTCCGAGCACGAGCTGGAACTCCTGACCGGGGGTGTCTCCAATGTTGCTTGACACGTGGCTAATGTTCCAGCGAGAGATCCGACTGCGTTATCGAAATCGCGTGTGGGTTGCAATTGACGTCTCGCAACCGCTGTTGTACATATTTCTTTTCGGTCCGCTTATGAAGCAGTTCGTCAGCCATACTCCAGGGTTTCCTCCCGGAAGCATGTGGATGATCTTTACCCCTGCAATGATGATGCAGGTCGCGATCACTGCTGGTTCCTTCGTTGGAATTGGTTTGCTTGCCGACTATAGGGCGGGTGTTGTAGAGCGTTTCAAGGTGACCCCATGCCGGCCATCTGCACAGTTGATGGGAAGAATCCTTGCGACCGCGCTCAACGTTACGGCCATGGCGAGCATGGTCGTCGCATCTTGCGTAGTTTTCTTCGATTTGCGACCCCCGCTCGTGGGGGTGATCTCTTGCTTTGCGGTCGTTTCACTTTTTGCGGTTTTCGTGGCGACCTGCTCATATTCTGTTGCACTGCGGCTGAAGAACGAGCGCTCCGTGTCTGCTCTCATCAACGCCGTGATGCTGCCCCTGCTTCTGCTGTCCGGCACATTGGTACCGATTACCGAAGTGCTTGCGCCGAAATGGCTCTACTCTTTGTCACGGTTGAATCCAGTAACATACATGATGGACGCCGCCCGAGCGACGTTCCGAGGTGACCTGAACCTGCACTCCATCGGCCCTGGACTCGTCATACTGTCGACGCTAACCTTAGCATCGATTTGGTGGGGCACAAAAACGATTGCGCAGGAAGATGCCTAGTCGTGGAACGCTGGATAGCGATTTTGACAAGACGTGATGACAAGTGCAGCTCGAACAGCACTGCCCTGACCACCGCGGCAGCTGGCGCTAATGAGAGGGAGCGCGAACTAAGGCGAACTCACCGAGAGGTGGCATCCACAAGTATCTATGATGGTGGTTCATGTGCATCGGTCCGACCGATTCGAACCATCCACTTGGCGAGGTGATCGGATCGTGTCCACCACGAACGAACTTTTTGTTCTGCCATTCGACGAGAGCCTGGGTAGCCTGACGATGGTGGAGCGCTATTGGCGGTTGCAAGACAAGCATCCGGTGGCGAGGGTGATGACGTCGACTGGCGACGAAGCCTGGCTGGTGAGCCGCTTCGAGGACGTCAAATTCCTGTTGGCCGACCGGCGCCTGGGTAGATCCCACCCAGATCCAGGTAAAGCGCCGCGGTTGTATGCATCCTTGGGTGGCGGACCGAGCATGAAGTTCGAAACCGAGATCGCCGAGCACGACGTTATCCGGAAAGTGATAACCGCGCCATTCTCTCCAGGTCACGCCGCAGCGGTGCGGCCGTTTGCCGAGGCGACCGCGAACGAATTGCTCGACGCGATCATGGTCGGACCGATTCCCGTTGACTGCTATTCGACCTATGCTGTCCCTCTGCTTGAAAGGGTGACAGCCCGGCACCTGGGACTTCCGCCAGGATTCACGATTCCAAACGACGAAATACTGCGTTTTTTGGAATCGACCGAGGTGCTTACCTGTGCGAACGTGAGCTCGTTCGCGCGGCAGGCGAATGGTGACGTGAACGGCCTGACCAAGTTCGCAGTGGAACTCCTCGCTGCTAAGAGGGCCGATCCAGGCGATGATGTGCTGAGTGAGCTGGTACGGGCACAGGACGGTCCTGGTCTGCTGGACGAGGGCCAGGTGCTGTATACGACGCTGGTGCTGCTCATGTCCGCCAACGGCTCGACGATAGTCCGGATCGGCACTGGTGTTGGCCTGCTTCAGGCCTATCCCGAGCAGTATGCCATGTTGGTTCGAGATCCATCGCTCGTGTCGAGCGCAGTAGACGAGATTATGCGCTTTTCCAACGGAATATACGATCCTTCGATCCGCTACGCGCGCACCGATCTTGAACTGCACGATGTTTTGATCAGTGCCGGCGATCTTGTCTTGCTGGACATTACGTCAGCACACTGTGATCCACGCGTTTTCCCGGATCCGCTGGTGTTCGATATTACCAGGCGGCCAAACCGCAACATCGGATTCGGGCACGGCTCCAGCCGGTGTGCGGGGGTGACACTCGCGCGCTTGAACCTGGAAACGGCGTTCGGCACCCTTGCCCGCCGATGTGTCTCGCTCCCGTTCATCCAGCCGTCGCCACCTCGAGACCGCCCTCTTGCCATATGGTGAGGGCTGACTGTGCCCTGACCGGCCACGATTCTTGAAATATCCGGACCGGTCAAATGTGACGCCAACGATGATCACGCGCTCGGAACGAGCTTGGCAATGAAATCCTCCGTAACCGCGATAGGACGGTTGTAGTGCCACTCAGCCCCGCTATCAACGACACCGCCGATCGACGACATCGGTGGGCACTGCACGATGTGGGCCTGGACGAGGTCGTCCTTGCCGAGCATTTGCTTGTCCGGCTTCATGTTCCATCCGCACGCATTTGGGAGCCGGTGTCGCGGCCCAGGGGGGAATTGGTTCTAGGCGCGACATCGACCACGTTCGGGAATCCGAGCAGCGTCTCACCTGCAAGTCCTGCGGGACCGCGTTTACACGTGGACGGCCAGCGCCTACCTTTGCTCAGCGCAGAAGATGACGTCGCAACGACTGGGGCGTCCTCACCAAGGTCCTGAGGCCTGCGACCGGGCCGCCTTTGGCGGCCACGGCACACCTCGGCACCAGAACGTCTCCCGATTCGACCAACCTGGGAGCCCACAGGAGCTGGCTGTTAGCTGGTACCGGAGCGCTCACTATCGCTGACCACTCCACAGCGAGGCACGGCCCTTCTTACCAGCAGAGTTCGATGACGTGGTCGCCGGCACGTAGGCGGCGGCCTCGGTGTTCCACTTTTACCAGCTGCCATCGAGGCTCGCGCCCAGGCCAGCGGCGACCAGCTGCACGTAGCGGGGACGGCCACTCCGCACGGCATCCAGATCCGCCATGACATTTTCGTCGGTCGGTACGGGGGTGACTGGCGGGCCAAGTTCGGGGAAGCTGATCCGTGACATCCGCGTCCCCGGGAAGCGCCTACCACCCACTCGTCTTGGTGCGGCGTCCTGTGCAGTTTGTCCACAGCGGACACATCAACGGCGCACTACCAGAACATTCGGCGGGTGCCGAACTGCCTTCACCTCCGGCCCGGTGGCCGCGGGCCGTTTGCCTGGTGGTGATCTTTTGGCCGATGTGGATGAGGTCGTGGTTGGTGAGGAACTTCTGGTTGCGGGCAACCAGGGCCCTGCCAGCCTCCATCGATGCCGAGGTCGGCGGGTGATGCCGGCAGTGTCTCGCTGGATTTGATCGTGTACTCGCCGCCGCGGGTTGCTCGCCGAACCCAAGACTGGTGCTGCGGTGCAGCTGCGGGGCCTTCGGGAGGAGACGGAGGAAGAGGTCTGCCGGCGCACCGACCGCGCAGATGCCGGCGCCGTCGCGGCGGATCTACGTGCTGGCCAAGAACCATGTGCTGGCCAATTGCAACGACGCCGCGATCTATGAACCCATCCTGTAACCCGCACCGACCGACGGCGGCACCATCTACACCGACGCGATCGCCCGGCTCGAGCGGTTCGTGCTCATCAAGTTCGGCACCTACCCCACCACAGCGTCAGGCAACGTCGTGGACGCCACGATCGCCGAGGCTCCGTTCGACCATGTCGACCGGTGCATCCACTGGATCGGAGAACCCCGCCACCAGCGCTGCTCCGGTGGCCGGCCAGCTCATCCATGCCTGCAAGCGGGCCAACCGCCACACCAGTTGCCGGATCGTCGCGATCAACGCCACCGTGATCATGCACTACTCGGTCGCCGGATGGCCCGGTTCGCTAAGCAGATCCCCAGCTTCGCCATGACCGCCGATGGCGACCCGGCGCCCGCGCCCTCGACGCTGAACAGCAGCCGTTCGGCCTGCTGTTCGCCAGCTCACCACGGGTTAGCGTGTTCAACCCGGTCACCCTGGCAGAACACTTCCTCGGCAATAGCATCACCCACCCCGGAGCACAAACACGAACGGGTCCTCCACTGCCCGCTGACCCACTTCCGCTAGCAGTGATCGCTAGCATTGCCACGTAGTTCCCTCCCGTGACGGTGTGCGGGGATTCATGCAGGACTGGTCCCCGCACGCCACCGCGATCAGCTCCTCAGATCAGCTGGCACAGCAAGCGCAACGACCATGGGGTGTGCACAGTGACCGGTTGTGCGCGCATCCGATTTGAGGTTTGTATACGACACTCCGTCCTCACCACCCGTGCCAGTCTTACCTCCATGGCCCGCGTCACCGGCGGGTCCATGCGAAGACCGACCTGCTCCGCTTGCTCGACACCGCGTTCCTGATGTTGGACCAACGGGCCCGATTCACTTGGGCGCGCCGGTCATCCTGAAGTACGCCACGATCGGCGAATGAGGACGTGATCCACACCGCCCTCAACGCCTTGCGCTCCTTAAGCCCGCGCTGACTTCTGCCTGCACCGGCGCGCCCTGATAGGACACTGCCCACGCTGCGAACGCCGGATTCGACCACGCCGGCAACGTCAGGCGCTGGGCCTGGCCGCACCACACAGTCACCCACGACATCCCTGGACAGAGGTTCTCGAGAAGGAGGAGTGCACAATGGCACTCGACCACGACGACACCGCCGCGCCCGCCTCGGTCGTGGCCCTCGTCGGCAACCTTGACGCCGTTCCGCCACCGATCTACCGCGAACTCGCCGACATATTCGGCATCCCCACGAGCATCACCGGCAGACTCACCAGCGTGGCTGCCGACGACGCTCAGAGCGACGTCCCTGATGACCCAGCAGCACCGGATCCCCGGCCGGTTCAGGGTGTAGGTGCACAGCAACTGTCGAGACGATGTTCTTCTTCGTAAAGCGGTTTCGTCGTCGCGTCAGACCGTTGACGGGCGAGCAGTCACGCAGTCGTCAGGACCTCGCACCGTC
>NZ_JBEXPJ010000081.1:0-36993 GCF_040611995.1 Lentzea sp. NPDC006480 | reverse complement strand
GCTCACCACGCGTGGTGAGCGGCCCTTCGAAAGTGGAACTTCGACTTCAACTGATCGGGATCAGTCGCCGTACGGGTTCTGCATCGAGACGTGCACGTGGTCGAAGTGGCCACCGGTCACGTCACCCGCGACCGTGTAGTTGCGCCAGCCCTCGGACGAGCGCGCCACGCTCCAGATCTTGCCCTGCCAGATCACGTACCGGACATCGAGCTTGTCCGCGTACTTCTTCAGCCAGTTGGCGAGCTTCCAGCCCTGCTCCTTCTGCGCGGCGTTCGGGTAGGTGCCGATCGCGTTGGAGATGGTGCAGTCGAGCGCGTTGCCCGTGTTGTGGTTGCTCGTCGACGGCTCGTTGCTGCGGTAGTCGCCCACCCAGCAGTCCTTCTCACCGGTCAGGCGGCGGATCTCGTCGTCCACGAACTGCGTGCGCTTCGTCGCCTGGGGCGCGCGGGCCGCGGCGGACGGGTTCGGGTTGTTGTTCGGCGCCGCGTAGGTGCCGCCCGACGGAGGCGTGCCGCCACCGTCGTTGAGCTTGTGCGAGGCGTTCTCGTTCTTGAGGTCCGAGTTCAGGTTCGCCTTGCTGTTCGCGGCGATCGTCTGGCTGGGGCCCGCGTAACCGCTGTTGAAGTAGACGGTCACCTTGTTGTCGGTGCGGTTCCAGACCGAGGCGGCCTCGTTCTTGACGCACAGGCCCTTGCCGTTGCCGTCGCTCTTGAACTCGTAGCAGCTCGGCTGCTCGTCGCCGTAGTCGGAAATCGACGTGTTGAAGTCGGAAATCGAGCCGGCCTGGTTGCTGTTGTAGTACAGGCAGAACTCGCCGTCTTCACAGACACCGTTGCGGGCCGTGGCAGCGTTGGCCGTGGCGGCACCGAAGGACACGCTGATCAGCGCGCCCATCATCGCCACGAGAGTGAACTTCTTAAGCACGGTGTGCCCTTCTCTTCTTCGCAGGATCCGGCCCCGCCGTAAATTGCCGGAGCCCGCTTCTCGCAGGGAAGATCTCGTTTCTGCTGAGAGCAGCATCTCCACGCCCGCTGACATCTCGCTGACACCGGCAGTCACCGGACAGTCAGCGCGCGTAACGGGCACACTGGGTACATGAACGACAAGTGGAACGCGCTGCCCGAACGCCCCAAGCCGGAGGAGTGGGTCGCGGAGAAGGAGACGAACCCGGTGCCGGGTGCGCTCGCCGAGGCCGAGGCCAACGCCGAGACCCGGGAGGCGCGCAACTTGGTCGAACGCGCCGGCTTCTGACCGTCGTCCCAGCTCACGGCACTAAAACCGGTGGCGCCGGTGCGTCATCATGGTGTCGATGTCGATCCAACTGGCGTTTGGGGTTACGGCCGGACCTGGGGTGAGCTGCTGGCTGCCCGCGCCCGGCGGTACAGCCGTGCTCGCGGACGCCCGCGCGGGTGCCCACCCGCCTGGTTCACCCGTCGCGATCGGGCCGGGCGCGGACCCGGCGGATGCTCTCCGGCAGCTCGCTCTGCTGAGCGACACGGCAGCGGGCGCGGGTGTCGATCTCGGTGGCGGTTTCACGTCCGCACGCCTGGCCGGCGCGCAGGGAGACCGTCGTGACGCGGTCCTGGCCGCGCTGAAGCTCCTCGGCACCGACGACCGCCTGGGCGACCGGGCGGCGAATCTGGTCGCGATGTTCGGCCCGTCCGCCACCAAGCGCGTCGGCGCGGCGGCTCACGCGGCGGTGTCCGAACAACGCTGGGCGGCTCTGCACCTGGCCTCTGCCGCATCCGACCTCCTCGGCCCTGAGCAGCTCGAACGCGTGCTCGACCTGCGCGCACCTGACGGCACCGACCCGTTCCCGCGCGGCGCGGCGTCGACGTTGGCCGAGCACCTGTCCCGTCTGCTCACGGGCTACCAACGCCCGAGGCGCCTGACATTGATCATCAGCCTCTGGGACCACGTGTGCTCGCTGCTGGTCGAACAGCAGCGCCGGGAACGCCGGGCGTCGTCGCAGACCCGCGCCCACCGGATCGACAAGCTCCGCGAACGCCACCGCACCCACTTCGACGAACCGCTCCTCGAACGCCTCGGCTGGACGGTCACCGGCACTCCGACACTGGCGGAGGCAGCGCGCTGGCGCCCACCCGACTGGTGGACCGCGAAGGAACTGGGCCGTCTGCTGCTCGACGCCATCTCGGCCACCGCACTGCTGCGGTTCGCCAGAACGCTGTCCGACGAAGGCCTCGAGGCAGCCGCGGAGCAACACCGCGACGAGCTCGCCGCGGCCGACGAGCTCCTCACCGAGGACGACCGGTCCAGGGCCGCCCGCCGGCCCGAGGGCGCCTACAGCCACCCGGCTCGGCCGGGCAACTACGTCCACCAGGTGCTGCTGGCGTTGAGTCCGGAACGATTGGCCAACCCCAAGACCGAGAACTACGTGCGGACGCGCACCTCGATGGCGCGCAACTACGGCGTGGTCGTCTTCGACGCCGTCATCGAGCTGCTGGACGAGCTCGACCAGCCGCTGGAGAACTGCTGGGACGCCTGCAAGCCGTGGCACGTGCCCCAACTGCACAAGTGGCGCACGGCGAGAGGTTTCTGGCGACCCCCGCAGACCTGGGACCAGCCACCGCTCGCGGACAAGAACGCCGACGCTCCGACCCTCCCGTTCGCCCAGCGCCTGGCCGTGGACCCGGAGGCGGACGAGGCGCCGCACGACCTGCTCTGGCTCGCCGACCTGGCCGACTCCCTGGCGCCCTTCCACGGCGCCGATCGCGCCCGAGTGCGCATGGAGCGCCCCTACCCCCTGCTGACCTACGACAGGCCCAGACCACAGGCCGCTGACTCCCTACCGCTCGCGGCCGCCCAGGTGGCCCAGCTGGTCATGTTCGGCGCCACCCCACCACCCCGCTGCGGTACCTGGCCGGAACTCACCGCCGGTGTCAACGCGGACGCCGTGATCACCGAGGCGAGCACCGGCACGTTCCCGATCCCCGCCGAGGTCTTGGCGCTGGACAAGCAGATCGTCGCGGGCCTGTCCGTCGAGCTCGGCCGCGACCGCCGGCAGCTCGCCGAGTGGTCCGGCTACATGGGCAACTGCATCGGCGAGTCCTGGTACGCCGCGGCCGCCCGCAAGGGTCAGTGCGTTCTGATTGCCTTCCGCAACCCGTCCGACGGCCGCATCGCCGCCAACCTCGACATCCGCCGCCACTTGGGTGGCTGGCACGTCCACGAACTGCAGGCACGCTTCAACGAAAACGTCACCCCTGCCCTCGAAAAGCAGATCAAGCACTGGGTCGACAGCATTCCGATGCCAGTCATATCCGCTCCAGAACCGCTGCTGCCCGTACCTCCGCCGCGAGCCCGAGGCGGCCGCCGTTCCGCGGCGGGCCGCCTGCCTGCCGAGCTGACCAAGGCACTTTCTGTTGCCGTCGAACAGGAACTGGCCTCGGTCGCGCCCGCCCGCCGCACCTACGCACGGCTCGCCCGCTCTCTCGGCCGGTCCGCCGACTTCGAGCCCGAAGCCGCGGTGATCGCGTTGAAGCGCCTCGACCCAGGTGAGCACACAGACCTGCTCCGCGCCGCTCTCATCTCGGGTCTCGACGCATCCGTTGTCTGGCAAGCAACCCGCACCCGCCCGCTGGCCGCCGCCGTGGCCCGCCTCGACCCGGAACTGCGCTCGTTCGACCGCCTCGGCACCTTGACGGACGGCTCCCCGCTGCCCCGAACCCTGCGCGCTCTCGTCCGCCGCCCGGAGATCGCCCCGGCCCACGCTCTCGACGTGGTGTCGCGTTCACTCCGCACTGCTCTCGGTTGCCTGATCGCCGACGAGACGCTGACGCGTTCGGTGGCCCGCAGTCCCTCACCCGAGCTGTTGTGCGCGCTGGTGATCGCGACGACCTGCGCACCTCAGTCCACAACGGACACCGTGGCCGCGGCCGGCAAGACCGCTGTGCCGGGCTTTCCGGCCAGCGACCTGTCCGACGAGGACGGCCCGTGGCAGAACGCTCTCGCCGCGGCGGCCGAGCTCGACGCGCCCGTGGACCTGTTCTGGGAACGCGTTGCCGAGCACGGCCTGCTGATTCCCGCCGCCCTGCTGGGAAAGGGCGGCTGGCCCGCGCTCTGGAGCCGCGCGCACCGCTGAAACTACTCGCAGGCGACGCCGTCGTTGTCCCTGTCGAGTGCCGGCCGATAGCCGGGCTGACCGCGGTAGAGCGGTGCCGCACCGGCAGCCTTGGCCGCGGCGCAGTTCGGGTAGTACGCGGCCGCCGGCGGTGGGGGTGCAGGCGCGGGTTCCGGCTGCGGTTGCGGTTGCGTAATGACGGGCTGTGGTTGCGGCACAACGGGTTGCGGCGCCGGTTTGACGTCGAGCCCGCCGCACGACGGTCCCCAGAACCCGACGGCCGCCTGCTTGGCGATCGCCTCGGCGTTCCGGATCACCGCGGCCGCTCCGTCCGCCGCCCGCGCAACACCTTGGCTCACCGCCAGAACCGCGTAGTCGTTGCCATCGGGCAGCTGCAGCCGCGATCCCACGACCTGGACCGTCTTGCCCACCAACGTCTTCGTCGCGAACTCGACGGACGACGCGGCCCAGCACTCGCCGGGCTGGGCAAGTCCGGTGACCTGCACCTTGGTGCCGTTGGACAACGTCACCGTACGACCGTCCACAACGGACGAAACAGTCGTCGGCGGCGGAGTCGTTGTCGTTGTGGCGCTTGTGGTTGTGGTCGTCGAGGTTGTCGTCGATGCCGCGAGCGGAGTGGGTTCCTGCCCACAGCCCGCGATCACCAGCAACGGCACGACCGCGCTCGTCGCGGCGATCACGCGGGCGTTCTTCGGCAGTTGGCGCCAGGACATGAGTGCGGTCACGGCCGGTGCATCGCGAGGCTCACTACGCCGCGTTACCGCCATCACCCCAACGGCCCAGCTGAGAGCGCTCTCAACACACCCTTGCGGCTACTGGTCTAGTCCAGGCATACTTTTTGTTCGCCGCCACAACAAAATAAGCCAGTGCGCGAAGTGAGGTGACAATGATGTCGAACCGCTTCTCCCGCCTCGTGGTGATCATCGCGATGGCAGCGGTGACCGCACCCGTCGTGGCAACCCCTGCGAGTGGCGCGTCAGATGTCGGAATCCAGGCGACGACGTTCGCCGACGAGTTCAACGGACCGGCCGGCAGCCCGGTCGACACCAACAAGTGGCGTGTCGAAACCGGCAACAACGGCGGCAACAACCACGAGTACCAGTACTACACGAACCGCACCCAGAACGCGGCCATGGACGGCCAGGGCAACCTCGTCATCACCGCCCGCCGCGAGAACCCGGGCAACTACAACTGCTGGTACGGCCGTTGCCAGTACACCTCGGCCAGGCTGAACACCTCCGGCAAGTTCAGCCAGACCTACGGGCACTTCGAGATCCGCATGAAGATGTCCCAGGGCCAGGGCATGTGGCCGGCCTTCTGGATGATGGGCACCACCGGCGGCGGCTGGCCGAACAACGGCGAGATCGACGTCATGGAGAACATCGGCCGCGAACCCAACACGGTCCACGGCACCATCCACGGTCCGGGCTACTCGGGCGCGGGCGGCATCGGCGCGGCCTACAACGGCCCGCGCTTCGCCTCGGGCTTCCACACCTTCCGTCTGGACTGGGCCCCGAACTCGCTGACCTGGTCGGTGGACAACAACGTCTTCCAGCGGCGCACCCCGGCCGACCTGAACGGCAAGCAGTGGGTCTACAACAACCGCCCGTTCTACCTGCTGCTCAACCTGGCAGTGGGCGGCGACTGGCCCGGCGCCCCGAACAGCAGCACGCCGATGCCGAACACCATCGTCGTCGACTACGTCCGCGTGACGACTCTGTAGGTGCTCTGGTGGCCCCGGTTCACGCCGGGGCCACTCACCGCAGCGCGATCACGGTGCCAGGACGAACCCAGCGCATGATCGACACCACCGTGTCGGCCGGAACCGCCACACAGCCCGCGGTCGCGGCGCCGTTCGTGACGTGCAGGAAGAACGCGCTACCGCCACCGGGAACCCGTTGCGCGTTGACCCCCATCACCAACGCGTAGTCGTAAACAGCGCCCTGCTCCCACAGGTTCTCCGACACGCGCTCGTTGAACTTGCACGTCCCGCGCGCACACCGCTGATGCGTGTTGTAGTCGGGACTCTCGACGTCACTGACCCACCAGTCCTGGTCGTCGACCCGCAGGTACGACACCCCGGCTCCGGGATCAGCCTGCCGCCCGAACGCCTGGGTGATCGCGAAAACTCCAGCGGGCGTGGCAGACGAAGACTCCCCGTACGAGCCCGAGATGCCAGGCGCCCCAACCTTGGCCGCCACTCCCCCCAGCACCGGCGTCCACTCGCCCCCGGCCTGGCGCCAAGTGGACACCGTGGCATTGGACCCACCCGCGCCCACGACGGAGATCACCTGCGTGGCTGTCCCCACCCGATCCGCGAACCAAGGCGCCTCAACACGTTTGGTCGTCTCGGGCGCTTTCGGCGGCGGCACAGAGGTGCTGGCCACGGACGACTTGCTCACGCTGCTGCTGCTCGGCGGCGTCGTGGTGGTCGTGGCAGCACTGGAAGTCGGCTCATCGTGCGAAACCTTAGGCCCCGTGACCGCGGTCTGCCCGACCACCGCCGCGCTGGCCGGCGCGACCTCCGCCGCCCTGCCGCAGACCACCACGACCAGTCCGGCGACGACCACCGCCGCCGCGACCGGACACAGAACTCTGACCGCGAGGGGGACCTTCGCAAAGCGCCGCAACATGCCACTCTCTCCGCGCACACATCCGATTGCGGCGAGAGCCTAGATCCGACGGCGCACCCGAGCCAGTTCTGTTCCATCCACAATGGATCTGCATCGCGTCGCCAGAGGCACGCGTCCAGGCCTTCGTCAGGCCGGGCGAGCGCGGCCACCAGCCGTTCGAGAACCGGAAAGCCGGCCCGTGCAACGGGCCCGCGATTCGGTCCACAGCCCCACCCCTACGGTCGCGGCGCCTGGAAGCCGCCGATCCTCTGCTCGATCAGTTCGGCCAGCCGCAGCGGCGTGCGGTCCTCGAACATCGGCCCGATGAGCTGCACTCCGACCGGCAGGCCCTCGGCGGACCGGCCCGCGGGTACGGCGGTGGCGGGCAGGCCGGGCATTGTGGCCAAGCCTGCCCAGACGAGCTGGTCGAAGTACGGGTACTCGACACCGTCGATGTCGATGAGCCGTTCCATCGGGTTGGGTGTGTGGTCGTGCGGGAACGCGGGCGTCGGCGTGATCGGGCACAGCACGGCGTCGAACTCGGCGAACAACTGCCGCCAACCGTGCCGGTGGACCTCGCGGCGGTAGTTCGCCCGCATCCAGTCGCTGTGGCTGAACATCAAGGCGCGCAACCGTTCGGCGTCAAGACTCCGGTCGTCCGCGCTCAGTCCGGCGACGCGGATCCGCAGCTGCTCGTCCGACTCGATCGGAAACCGCGCAACAGAGCCGGAAATCAGCAACTGCAGGTAGAGCGCCGCGGCCTCCGTCAGATCAGGCAGCAGCGGACTGTGCCGTTCGACGCGGGCACCGCCGTCGTTCAGCGCCTCGGCCACCCGGTTCACGCCCGCCCGCACGGCGGCACTCGTCGCAATGAGCGGATGCTGGTCGAGCACCAAGACCCGGAAGTCGCCGAGCCGCTCGTGGCGCGCGGGCGGCAGCGCCAACCTGTGCGCCACACCGAACGTCAACGGGTCCGGCCCGGCCATCACGTCGAGCAGGAGCGTGAGGTCGCGGGCGGTGCGCGCCATCGGCCCGACCACGGCGAGATCGAGGTCGACCGGCAACGCCGGCTCGCCCGGCGGAACCATGCCGCGGTTCGCCGCGAGTCCGAGCGTCGGCTTGTGCGCATGGACACCGCAGAAATGCGCGGGCGTGCGCAACGAGCCGGCGATGTCGGAACCGATGGACAACGCGCCGAACCCGGACGCCAGCGCCGCCGCCGACCCGCCAGACGACCCGCCCGAGGTCCGACCGTGATCCCACGGGTTGTTGGTGGTCCCGTAGATCTCGTTGAAGCTCTGGATGTCCTGCAGCCCCAACGGCACATTGGTCTTGCCGAGCACCACCGCACCCGCGGCCTTGAGCCGCGACACCTGCACCGCGTCCTCGGCCGGCACGTAGTCGCGGTGCGGCGGCATCCCCCAGGTCGTGGGCAGCCCGGCCATGTTGTAGCACTCCTTGACCGTCACCGGAACGCCGAGCAGCGCCCGGTCCTCACCACGCGCACGCGCCTGGTCCGCGGCGCGAGCGGCGGCCCGCGCACGATCGAAGTCCGGCACGCAGATCGCGTTGATCACCTCGTCGTCACGCTCGATGCGGGCGATCGCCTCATCCGTCAGTTCCACCGATGTCACCGCACCGGCGCGCAACGCGGCAACGAGCTCTTCGGCCGCCTGAAAGCTCCATTCCATGGATCCGAAGCTATCGACCTGCTTTAGCAGCCATAAAACTCCGTAGCGCACAACAGGAAACGCACTCGTTCTGACGTAGTCGCAGGTCAAAGCAGCATCAGAGACCACAAGCCAGGAAAAACCGCATCCCGCAACAGGACGGGTATCTCAATTCTTGTCCGAGCCGGTCGAGCTTCTGCCAGAATTCGGGCAAGCGACTCTGGGGAGATGTCATGCGCGTGTTGCTCGCGACGACGGCCAACAACGGTCACTTCGGTCCGATGGTGCCATTCGCCGACGCCTGCCTGCGAGCCGGGCACGACGTGCTGGTCGCAGCGCCGGAATCGTTCGCCGGGATGGTCGAACGCGCCGGGCACCGACACTGGCCGTGCCCCGACGTCGACCCGGCCGAGCGAGCCGCACTCCACGCGAAGTTCCTGGCCGCCGAACCGGAGAAGCGCAACGAGACCATGGTGACGCTGGGCGCGGAGCTGTCCGCCCGGTCGATCATGCCGGGAATGCTGGCCGCGCTGGACAAGTGGCGACCGGACGTCGTCCTGCGCGAGATCGGCGAGCTGGGCTCCGCCATCGCCGCCGAACTGCACGGGTTGCCACACGTGCAGATGCTGATCGGCCTCGACAAGTTCGTCGACTTCACCCTCCCACTGGCCGCGCAGGCACTCGTTCCTTACCGCGAGTCGCTGGGCCTCCCCGGCGATCCAGACGGCGAAAACCTTCACCGCGCGCCGTCGTTCAGCCTGTTGCCGCCGTCGCTCGAAATGCAACGCGCACAACCCGGCCCTCAGGTGCACCGCTTCCGCATGCCCGCCGCCAGCAGCGACCCACTGCCACGCTGGTGGGCGAACAACGACACCCCACTCGTCTACGCCACGTTCGGCACGGTGGCCGCGGGCGTGCCCTTCGCGGCGGCCGCCTTCCACACGGTCGTCGAAGCACTGGCCGACCTGCCGGTACGCGTGCTGGTCACGATCGGCGACAGCGGCGACCCGTCAGCCTGGCCCGCACTCCCGCCGAACGTGCACGTTGAACGATGGGTACCGCAGCAGGACGTCCTCACCCATGCGGCAGCCATGGTGTGCCACGGCGGCACCGGAACCGTGCTCGGCGGGCTGGCGGCCGGCGTGCCGATGGTGGTGGTGCCGCAGTTCGCGGATCAGCCGGACAACGCGGAACGAGTGGCAGCCACCGGCGCGGGAATCAGTGTCGGCAGCGGAGACACGGCGCCTGCGACGGCCGAGGAGTTGCGGGCCGCCGTGACAGCCGTGCTCACCGAGCCGTCCTACCGGAAGTCGGCGGGTGCGATGGCTGAAGAGATCGCTGCGCTGCCTCCGGTCGACGAGGCGGTCAGCTTCCTGGAGCAGCTCACGAGTGCCGGCCACCGACCAGACCCCGGCAACTGACTGCCGGACCGCAGAGCGGTCGCCACGCCCAACCTGCCACATGTGCTGGTATGAAACAGGTATGGACTTGAGGCGGTTCATCGCGCCGGTAGCAGTGGGTGTTGTCGTCGCGGCCGTGTTCGGGGTCTGGGGCTTCACCACGCGGCACTCAGCGACTGCCGATGTCGTCGAGGGTTGGGCGATGCCGAACGGGAGCGGGACGGCGATCGCGTTGTACGACAGCAACGACACCCGCGACGGTACGAGCTACATCGTCGTCGGCGCGTCGTGGGCCGGCCGGGACGGTGTGTGGCACGACGGTGCGGACGGACCCACTTGCATCGGTACCGACACCACCACGAAGACCAGCGTGCGGTTGGGCATCGTGGATGTCGAGGCCGGCCTGGACGGGATCGGCGGGCCGCGGGTGGCGTGGTTGCGCTGCCTCGCCTAGGCCAGACTGGCCGCCATGAACCAGACCGCCCGGGAGTTCGTGCGGTTGCGGGCCATCATCGAGCGGCTGTTGCCCGAGACCGCGCCGTTCCGGCCGGGCGCGACCGATCACGATCTCGAACGGCTCGCCGCCGCCACCGGGCTCGTGCTACCGGCAGCTCTGTGTGCGCTGCTGCGCACGTCGGCGGGCCAGGACGATCCCGACCAGCTCTACGGCCCGCTCAACTTCCACCACTTCCTGACCATCGACGAAATCATCGAGATGCACCACATGCTGACTGACGCGGTCGGCGACATGGCCACGCCCGTCGAGCAACCCGCGTTCTACAAGTGGACCGTGTGGTCGCAGTCCTGGCTGCCCTTCCTCGCGTTCCAGGGCGACTGCTACCTCCTGGACCTGGATCCCGGCGACCGGGGCACCGCGGGCCAGGTCGTCTTCCGTCCCAACGTGCCCGACCTGGACGAACCGAAAGCGCCGTCGCTCACCGCGTTCCTCGCTCGTGCCGCCGACCTCGTCGAAACAGGTCACGGCTACGCGGAGGAGAGCACGCTCGTTCTGCTCGACCTGTGCTGACCGGCACGGACGGTTGTTCGGGAGCAGAGCCCGGAAACCTGCGTGCCCACTAATCGGCTCTTACGCGTCTGGTGTCGTATGCCCACATCGCGATCTCGACGCGGTTGCGGGCGCCGAGCTTGGTCATCAACGATGCGACGTGGTACTTGACCGTGCTCAGGCCGACGAAGAGTTCGGTGGCGATCTCGGCGTTGGTCCGGCCCCGTGCCACCAGCGCGAGCACCTCCGCCTCGCGCACGGTGAGCGGGTCGATGGGCTGGACCGGTACCACCGGCGCCTGGTCGGCGAAGGTCGCCAGCAGCCGCCGGGTGACGCTGGGGGCGATCAGCGCGTCCCCGTTGGCCGCCGCGTGGATGGCCTGCACCAGGAGCTCCGGCCCGGCGTCTTTGAGCAGGAAGCCGCGGGCGCCGGCGCGCAGGGCACCGATGACGTATTCGTCGAGGTCGAAGGTGGTGATCACGACGACCGCCATCGGGTCCGTCACGTCTGGCCCGGCCAGGCGTCGCGTCACCTCCACGCCGTCGAGCCCGGGCATCCGGATGTCGACGAGAAGGACATCGGGACGCAGCCGGGTCGCCAGGTCGAGCGCCGCGAGCCCGTCTGCTGCCTCCCCCACGACCTCGATGCCTGGTTGCGCGCCGAGGATCATCACCAGCCCGGTCCGGACCAGGTCCTGGTCGTCGGCCACGACAACACGGATGCTCATCCCAGCGCCTCCACCGGCAGCACGGCCTCGACCACCCAGCCACCATCGGGCCCCGGCCCCGCGGAGAGCGATCCGCCGAGGAGCTGGGCGCGTTCGGTCATGCCCAGCAGCCCGAACCCGAGCTGCTGGGCCGGCCCCGGCTCGGTCCGTCCATCGTCGCTGACACGCAGCCTGACGGCGTCGCCCTCCCGGCGCACGTCGATCCCGACGCGGGTCGCGCTCCTGGCGTGCCGTACGGCGTTGGTCAGCGACTCCTGCGCGAGCCGGTACAGCGCGGCGTCCACAGGTCGTGCCAGCCGGGTCAACGAACCGTGCAACGAGACCTCGACGGTGGGCGTCGCGTCGGCGCGCGCCAGAGCGGGCAGGTCCGCCACACCCGGCTGCGGTGAGTAGGCGACGGCTTCCTCCTCCCGCAGCACCCGCACCATGGATCTCATCTCCGCCAGGGTCCGCGACGCTTCGGACTCGATCGCCGCCAGGATCTCGGCGGCCTTCTCCGGCTGGATGCCGGCGACCACGCCACCGGCCTGCGCCTGCACCGCGATGGCCGACACGTGGTGGGCCACCGTGTCGTGCAGCTCTCGCGCCAGTGCCACTCGCTCCTGATTGCGGATCTCACGCTGTTGGCGGTGCCAGAGGTCCGCCCGGTAGCGGAACACCGCCGCGAGAGCGACGAACAACAGCAAGAGGACGCTCCCGCCGAAAACATCGGCCCAGCCCGCGGAGGAGGCGTACATCCCCAGCGCGACGACGACGGTCACGAACGCCGTCCCCACGACCATCTCCCGTCCAGAGCCCCACCGCACCAGGGAGTAGAGCAGGATCAGCACGGCCATCGGGGAGTAGAGGCCGAGGTCCCCGGTGTGCGCAGTCAGCTGGAGGACCGAGAGCAGACCGACGACGCCCCACCCGGCCACGGCGGCCATCAGGGGGCGGGCCCGCCGCCAGAGCAGGGCAGGCATCAGCGCCAGGGCGAGCACCGTCACCAGGGGTTGCCACGCCAAGCCCGGCCGAGCGATGCCCTCGACCAAGGCGGCGGCCGCGACCACGCCCACCAGCAGCCAGTCGAGCCGGCCGATGGGTGGGGAGTCAGCAGGCCGCGGCTCACACCAGATGGAGCGCCAGACAGTGACCACGGCTCCAGCCTAGGGATCGGCGTGCCTCGGCGTACCAGCCGAAAGAACAGGAGAGAGACCATGCCATCGGCCAGGCGAACCCCAGCCTCCGGGCCGGGGTGCCCGCCGCCGGGCTCAGCGATCGTGAACCTACCGATCTTCACGACAACAACGGAGCCCCTGATGAGAACACGTCACCCCGCCACCGCCACGCTGGAAGACGTGCGGATCCCGGTGAGAGCGAAGCTCGCCGCAGCGTGGACGAGCTTCATGTTCCTGTACGCCTACGTGGACATTCTCAACTTCTTCACGCCCGGCGTCATCAAAGACATCCTCAACGGCAAGGTGTTCGAGTTCGATCTCTCCCAGACCTTTTCGACCACGGCGCTGACCCTCATGGCCATCCCGATCTTCATGGTCGTGCTGTCGATGACGCTGCCCGCCAGGGCGAACCGCATCACCAACCTCACCATCGCCTCGCTCTACCTCCCCGTCACGGCGTTCAACGCGGTGGGCGCGTCCTGGCTGTACTTCTACGGCCTTGGCATCGCACTGGAACTGATCCTTCTCGCCCTCATCGTGCGGTATGCCTGGACCTGGCCCCGGACCGCACCGTCGGCGGCGACCAGCCCGGACCGTGAAACCGTTCGCGCCCAACAGGAAGCGTGACCCCAAGAGCAGCCCGCGCGTCCGGACCTACCCCGCACGTCACGGAAACGAAGCCGCACAACGAACCTGGCCGCCCTCACACCACTGGCGGGATGGTCACACCGCAGAACCGAACGCTCGCAATGGAAACGTCCTGGTCCGCGGCGACCCGGCAAACACAAAGTACCGACTGTGAAGGCGCACAGCGCCTGAGCCTGCGGGGGTCGTCCCCAGAAGATGTGAGAATCGCCCGAAGTAGTTCAGTGGCCATCGCGGCACCGCAGACCAGATTCTGGCCGTCGAGCCGACAGCAAGTCGTCGAGTCCTGGACACGGGTGGTCAGCACGTCAGCCGAGTGCTGTGGTGACCACCCTGTCCAGCTCACGCACGTGCAGCTTGCCGCCAGGCGGCTGCACGCCCTGCACGAAGCTCGGGGACTTGCCACCGTTGTTCCACTCCCGGATATCCGGCCATCGACCGTGCACCATCCACTGTGGATCGCCCTGGAACGTCGCGGGCCGTGCCAGCAGCAGGCGCGCTGCCGCTGCTGCGCGAGCGTGCGCCGGACACGGACGAGTGGGCGCGGGAGGCACGCGACCAGCACCGCGGTTGACGAAGCCCGGTGTCGGGCGCATCTGGTCGGGCGTCCCGACCGCGGCCGGTGCCCGATGGTGGTAGTTGATCGTCTCCGGCCGCTTCACACGCGACCCACCCGCTCGCCGTCCGTGATCAACGAACAACGCATTGCAACTACTCACAGGCCGGCAGCGTGATCAACACCGTCAAGGTCGGTTCAAGGTTTCCTCCCAGACGCGCCGCGGAGACTTTGGGCGTTCCCGAAAGGACGGTCTCGATGAAGAACTCACTGCGCGCAACACTGGTCGTCGCAGGCACGGCGCTGGCGGTCCTGACCACCGCGATACCCGCGCTGGCGGGTAACAGCGATCCGCTGGCGCCCATGAGGGCAGGCGGCAGCCTCACCTATGTCTGCAACAACCTCTGGGGCGTCGGCGACTGGTTCACCGTCGGCGCGAACGACGGCTACACGCACCAGTACCGCGTCGACAACGTGTACGACAACACCCACGAGACCAGGCTCGACCTGGCCGTGTTCACCGGAGACAGCCCCTACCGACGCGTCGGCGACGTCTCCGTCTACTGCCTGTGAAGGGGCTGATCATGAGGTTTGGCAAGACTCTCACAGCGGTGCTGTTCACCGTCGCGGCCTTCATCGGGCTGGCGTCGCCCGCGTCGGCGGCCGACCGCAACGGCGACTGGTGCGGATACCAGTGCGACGGTCAGGATCCGAGTTCCTATGTCTGGCATGGTGCGGGCGGTCCGTCCAACTGGCACAACTGCAGCGACAGCGCGGAGCAGGCCGGCAGCGCCTACGGCGCCGGCTACGCGGTCGAGCTTCGGTACAGCAGGATCTGCGAGACCGTGTGGGCGCGAGGCACGCAGGGTGGCTGGGTCGAGCGACAGGACGGCGTGACCGCCAGTTTCAGCAGCGACAACAGTGCGCCGGGGGCGGTCCGGTGGTCCGAGATGCTCAACGACCGCAGCCTGGTCAGCCGGGCATGCGTCCACGTTTCCTTTGGTGGCGACGTGTGTACTCGGTGGTACTGACCAGGAGGGCTGTCGCCTGGGTCTCGCCCAGGCGATAGCCGGTCTCGCGATGGACGGCCAGCGCCTCACGTGCGATGTCCTCGGCGCGTGAGGGGTCGCCGAGGGCCAGGTGCACGGCGGCCAGCGTGGTCATCGCTTTTCCCTCCACCGCACGGAATCCGAACCTCCGGGCGCAGGCGAGGGCCGGTTCGATCTCCGCAAGGGCGCCGTCCGGCCTGCCAAGGGCCAGCAGGGTCTCGGCCAGGCCGGTGTGCGCTTCCGCGACCGCACGATGATGGCTGGTGCGCGCCGCGAGAGGCAGGGCGTTGCGGTGGTGGACGGCCGCTTCCTCGTGGCGGCCCATCATGTGCACGACGAAGCCGAGGACGTTGAGCCCGTCGGCCTCCAGCCGGTGATCACCGATCTCGTGCGCGATGGCGTAGGCCACCGTGGCGTGCTCCAACGCTTCGACCTCCCGTCCAGCATCCAGGTGTGCGCAGGCCAGCACCTCCATGGCGATGGCCTCGGCCGGGCGTTCGCCGACCTGGCCGAACAGGCTGAGGGCCAGGGTCGCGTATTCCAGTGCCTCAGGCACCTTGCCCAGATCACGGTGGAACGCGGCCAGGTTCACCAGCGCGACGCCTTCGCCCAGCATGGAACCCATGTCACGGAACAACGTCCGCGACTGCGCGGCATAGTCGGCGGCCTTGGCCAGCGCGCCGATCTTCCAGTGCAGCTGGGCGAGGTTGTTCAGGTTGATGGCCTGACCGCCGACCTTCCCGGCCACCCGGTTGATCTCCAGTGCCTCGTGTAGCCGGTCGGCCGACCGCGCCGGGTCGGAACCCACGACCGCGAGCCTGCTCAACGCGTCGGCCTGGCCCTCCGGCCAGTCCGCCAGACGGCTCAGGTCAAGCGCCGTCAGATACTCCTGCTCCGCCACGTCGAACGCACCCGTGTTGTAGTGCACGCAGGCCAGGTTGAGCTGGACCGCCGCCTTCGCCTGGAAGTCGCCATGCGTTGCGGCAGCGGCGAAACCCGCCTGCGCCACGGCGAGACCGTCCACGTTGTACCGGCGGATCTCCAGGTACCCGCGCAGGGTGTCGGCCAGCGTCCACGCGATCCAATGAGGTCCGTGTGCCGCGGTATGCACCACGGCAGCGACCAGGTTGGCTCGTTCGGCTTCCAGCCAGGCCAGTGCGGCGGTGTGGTCGGCGAAACCGGGAGTGCCGGAAGCGAGCGGCAGGCGCAGCTTCTCCGGGTAGATCAGGTCCACGGCGGCACGGGCGATGTGCAGATACCGGGTGAACAGCCGCTCCAGCGCGGATTCTCGTTCGCGGAGGCTGTCCTCGTCGTGCGACCGGTCGTTCGCGTAGAGCCGGAGCAGGTCATGGCACGAGTAACGGCCCGGCACCGGGGAATCGACCAGGTGCGCGGCGGCCAACTGACCGAGCATCCTGGCAGCGTCGGCCGGTGTGGTGCCGGCGAGCATCGCCGCGTCGGCGGCCGTGATGTCATGCCCCGGGATCAGCCCGATGCGCCGGAACAGTTGCCGTGACTCGGGTTTGAGCGCGCTGTAGGACAGGTCGAACGCGGCGCGCACGGCATGCTCGTCGCCTTCGATCTCCAGTGCGGCCAACCGGTTGCCCGCCAGGAGCTCGCCGACATAGTCCGAGATGACACGGCTCGGGTCGTTGCTCAGGCTCGCGGCGGCGATTCGCAGCGCGAGCGGCAGATAGGCGCACAGCCGGGCCAGTTCGGCGACAGCTTCGGGTTCCGCGGCGACGCGCTCGTCGTCCAGCACCTGTCGCAACAACACCAGAGCTTCTTGCGGGGTAAGGACATCGAGTGCGATCCGGCGCGCGCCGTCCTTGGCGAGCAGGCCGTCGAGCCGGGTGCGACTGGTGACCAGCAGGAAACAACCGGGACTGCCGGGAACCAGCGGACGGACCTGCTCCGGGCTCGCCGCGTTGTCCAGCACGATCAGCAGCTGCTTCTCCGCCAGCAACGAGCGGTACAGGCCTGCCGCTTCCTCGATGTCGACGGGGACCTGCGCGGCGGACACCCCCAGCGCGCGCAGGAAACGGGCGAGCACGTCGATCGGCGCAAGCGGCGGGGCGCTGGCCGAGTGGCCTTGGAGGTTCACGTACAGCTGGCCGTCGGGGAACCGGTCGCGGACCCGATGCGCCCAATGCACGGCCAGCGCGGTCTTACCGACACCAGCGGTGCCCGCGATCGCCGAGATCACGACCGTGGTCCCGTCCTGGCACAGCAAGGAATCCAGCAGCGCCAAGGCGGCCGAGCGACCGGTGAACGCGGCGACACCGGCCGGGAGCTGCGCTGGTCGCGGCGAGCTCGGGATGACCTCCGGCGCGGCGTCGGAACGCAGGATCTCCAGGTGGGCCGCCCGCAGCTCGGGGCCGGGCTCCACGCCGAGCTCGTCGACGATCCGCGCTCGGGCGTCGGCATAGCAGGTCAGAGCCTCGGCCTGCCGCCCGGCGCGGTGCAGCGCCAGGACGAGCCTGCCGGTCAGCGGCTCGGCCAGCGGGTACTCGGGCACCAGCGCGGACAGGTACTCGACCACGCGCGTGTGCCTGCCCAGCCGCAGGTCGAGGTCGGCCAGCGCGACGACGGCGCTGAGCCGTTGCTCGGCGAGACCGTCGCGGATCCTGCCTGCCCAGTCACCGGCGATGTTCTCCAGCGGGGTGCTCCGCCACAGCTCCAGAGCGTCCCGGAGCACCGCGGCGTGCTCGTCGTCATCGGCCGCCCGGCCGCGCCGGACCAGCTCCTGGAACCGGAACACGTCGACGCGTTCCGGCGCGAGATCCAGCACGTAGCCACCGGACTCCCGGCGCAGCGGCACCCCGGCCGGTTGCAGAGCGCGACGTAGGCGGGTGACGTAGCTGTAGAGAACGCTGCGCACCCCGGCGGGCGGTTCCTCGCCCCAGACCCGGTCGATCACCATCTCGGTCGGCACGACTCGACCAGGCGTGAGCAGCAACGCCGCGAGCACGCACCGCTGCTTGGCAGGCCCGAGGTCGATCCGGTGCCCGGACACCCACAGCTCGACCGGCCCCAGAACCCGAAACTCCACCGTCGCCCCCAGTAGTGACTGTGGGCAGTCAACCAGACCGGTGCTGTCGTCAAGGTCGATTCAAGGTTTCCGCCCAGATCACCCGCCAATGCTGCGGGCGTGAGAACAAGAAGGCTGGGCAAGGCCGCCGCCGTGGTGTCGGCGCTGGCGCTGATGTTGTCGCTTCCGGTGCCCGACGCGGCGCCGGCACAGGCGGCCGGGCAGGTGGGGACGGGGGTGGATCTCGCAGCGGTCGACCCCGGCTGGTGGCGCGGCACCGATCTGATGGTCACCGGGCAGGGTGACAGCCGCGGTTACCACCTCTACCTGGGCCGGGAGCGGGAGAAATATGCGTTCCGGCCGTTGGCGAGCATCCAGCCGGGCGGCTACGACGCCGACGAATGGCTCGGCTACCAGTGCGTCACCGGTGACCGCAGCACCGTCGCCGTCACGCTGCTGCCGAGGGGCGCGGTGAACAAGCCGGTGCTGCGGGACCGCGGCGGGCTGTCCTATCTGGTCGACATCGCGACCGGGAAGACGCGACCGGTCGCCAAGGGCGTCGCCTTCAAGTACCACGCCACCGGGTGCGGCGCCGGCTCCGAGGTCGCGCTGCTGCGTCACCTCGGCGACGATCAGGCACGGACCGAACTGCTCAAGGTCGACGCACGCACCGGCGTCACGGCCAGGGCAGGCACCGTGGCCGGACAGCTGACCTCGGCCGTTCCGACCCGCGACGGACTGCTGGCGTTGCGCGGCAACGGTGTGGTGCGGATCAACGGCGACAGCGAGCCGACCGTCCAAGCCACTGTGGATGGTGAGCCGTTCCGGCTGACCTCGGGCCCGGACGGCGCGGTCAACGTGCTGGTGAAGAAGCCGGACGTGGTGGAGTTGCAGGAGTTGCGCGGCACGTCGTTGCGACTGCTGGGCTCCGGCGCGAACACCAGGCTGTTCGCCGGCGCGGACGGGCGCAACACGGCGTTCGGGCTGGTCAGGAGCGAGGCCGGGGCGAGCAGGGTGGCCACGCGGCTGTCCGGTGACCGGGTCGAGACCACCAGCATCGAGGGCAAGGTGGCGCTGGCGAGCACGAGACCCGGTGCCGCACCACAGCTGTTCGCCACGGCCAGCGGTGTGGCGGTGAAGACCGACCTGTCCGATGACATCGCGCCGGTCGTCACCCGCGCCGTGCCCGCCGGCGACGGCGGAACGGCCGAGCCCAAGGCCATGGCCGCCGCTCCCACGCCGACGTGTGCGGTGCCGCGCAACGATCCGCGCCGCCAGGCGTTCGGCTCGAGCCCGGAGCAGTCGAACTGGGCGGTCGAGATGGCCAGTCGCAACCTCATCGGCTCCGCCTACACCCGGCCCGCCAACCACCACGCCACCGGACTGCCCGCGTTCGCCCCGAGCAACGACTTCCCGGTGCCCAGCCTCTATCCGCACGGCGGGTTCATCCCGCCCGCGGTGATGAACGGTGTGCTGGCCCAGGAAAGCGCCTACAGCCACGCCTCCTGGCGGACGCTGCGCGGCTCCGGCGGCAACCCGTTGATCGGCGACTACTACGGCGCGGGCGGCACGCTCGACGACATCGACTACGGCAAATCCGACTGCGGGTACGGCATCGCGCAGGTCACCACCGGCATGCGAGCCGACGACACGTCCATCAGCGCGAACGGCAAAGCCAAGATCGCGACGGACTACGCGGAGAACATCCAGGCAGGCCTCGGCATCCTCGCCGACAAGTGGAACCAGGTCGTGTCCGCCAGGATGTTCCAGACCACCCAGTCGTGGCCGGAGCGGGTCGAGATGTGGTACCTGCCGCTCTGGGCCTACAACACGGGCATCAACCCCGGCCCGAAGACCGGCAACACCACCGGCTGCACACCGGGCCCGTCGTGCACCGACGGCAGCGGCAACTGGGGCCTCGGCTGGACCAACAACCCGATGAACCCCGACTACCCGCCGAACCGGGACGTGTTCCTCCGCGCGACCTACGACGACGCGCGGCACCCGTCTGACTGGCCGTACCAGGAACGCGTGCTGGGCTGGGCGGAGACGCCGATCCAGATCCCGTGGGGACACTCGGCCTATCCCAAGGTGACCGCGGGCCCCGGTGGCGACGCGGCCAAGCCGATCACCTATCCGAACCGGATGTCCTTCTGCACCACCGCGAACTACTGCGACAAGCAGAACGACGGCCGTGGCTCGTGCGCCCGGCCCGACTTCCACTGCTGGTGGCACTCGTCCGTGCCGACCTGTGAGGACAACTGCGCCCGGTCGGACTTCACGCAGGGCACCAACGCACCTGAACCGAGCGCGGCCAACCCGTGGGCACCCGCCTGCGACTCCGACCTCGGCCCCAGAGCGGTGATCGTCGACGAGCTGGCGGACCCGAACGCGAACCTGTTCTGTCCACAGCGGAACTGGCAGAACGCCGGCACATTCGCCTACACCGTCGGCGAGAAGAACGGCCAGCAGGTCGGCGCGATCGACTTCCACCAGGCGGCCACCGGCTTCGGCGGGCACACGTGGTTCGCGGGCAACCAACGTTCCGGCGACGGCCCGCACCTGGTGACCGGCACCTGGACTCCGAACAACCTCGCCGCGGGCACCTACGTCGTGCGGGCGCACGTCCCGGTCGCGGGCGCGTCGGTCAGCTCGGCGGTCTACCAGGTCACCACGGCCAACGGCGAGGTGAAGCAACGGGTGATCAACCAGCACGAGCACTACAACCACTGGAAGAGCCTCGGCATCTACCAGCTCGGGCCGAACGCCAAGGTCAGCCTGAGCAACGTCACCCGCGACGACACCGAGCCGGACGTGGGCACGGTCGCGTTCGACGGCATGGCGTTCGTCCCGGTGACCGGGCGCCCGGTGGAGGAAACCATCGACGCCTATGCCTACTTCGACGAGAACCAGAACCTGGACACCACCTGGCCTGCGAGCTGGGTCAGCTCGCCGCTCACCGACAGGCAGTCCGCCTACCAATGGGCGGCCGACAAGTCCAACGCGGTGATCGGCGGCAGGACCTGCCCACCGAACCAGCCGGCGCCGGACTGCGTCGCGTTCCGCACCTTCACCGCGGCACAACAGTGGCACGACAACGTTTTCGACGCGGGCACCGACCCGGTGAACCATCCACGGGGTCAATCCATCCCGCAGTGGCTGGGCTTCTCGAACAAGGTCGGGTTCCGCCCGACCGGCACCACGAAGCCGCCGCTGTTCGACACCGACGACACCGCCTACAAGATCAGGAGCCGGGTCACCATCACCTATGTGGTCGGCGCCGACGGCAAGATCGTCGACGGCAGCGCGGACGCCTCCTACGACCACCGCACCGGCGACACCGAACTGCCGTTCTTCGTCAGGGACTTCATCCAGGCGGCGTCCACCGACTACGGCCTCGACTTCCCGAACCTGAACTACAGCACCACGAACCTGAACATCTACGACCACCACGCAAGCTCAGCCGACCCGCAGTACGACGGCATCCTGCCCGGCCGTGCCTTCCGGTTCGCCGGCAAACGGCCGGTGGTCACCGACTACGCCAACGCCCCGGTTCCGAGCGGCGGCTCGTGCGTCGCGACGTTGTACGCCTCCGGCGGCATGATCGGCTACCGGCCCATGCTCGGGGTCGGCTACGTGTCCACATCGTTCCAGGGCTGGGCGAAACGCCTGCGGGCGGCGCCGAACGTGCCCAGTCGGGTCGCCGACGTGGCCGACGAGATCTACAACATGTTCTTCAAGGCAGGCACCGCGGGCTCGTTGTTCAACCAGGCGCCGCCGATCTGGCAGGAGCTGAGCCTGCGCGCCTGCGCCGACGGCACAGTCACGCCGCTCGGGGCGTTCCAGAACTACCCGATGCTGCGGTCGAGCTACATGCCGGACCAGTACCTCTACCGCAACGGGCAGGCCATCGAACTCGACGGCAGGCCACGCACCTCAGCCGGGCCGGTAACCCGCGGCGACTTCAAGAGCTTCAGTCGAATCCCGCCTCGGGGTGACACGCCGTTCGCCGACTGCGACACCACTACCGATCACGCGGGCAATCCCTGGGGTATGTCGCCGGGGACCCAGACGGCCGGGTACGAGCCCGACGGGGTGCACTTCTGCCTGGACAAGTCGATCAAGCTGGATCCTGACCACAGCGGCTGACGGGCGGCCCGGTCGCGGAGGCGCGTCCTCCGCGACCGGCCCGTTTCACCATTGACACTATTTGAAAGTAACGTTCCGTCGCGTCCGCCCGATTCACCACCATGGCAGCTCACCGGCTCCGAAGTGCATATACGGCACTCGCGACTGCGGTCGTCGTCAGCCTGCCGATCACTGCGTGTGATGATCCGCCCAGCCCTACGACGACCGCCGCGCCTCCCCCGCCGGGCACCTCGGTCGCCGCGCCCGCCGATCCGCTCCCGCCGCTGAACCTGAGCCAGTTCTGGATTCAGAGCCCCGGATGCACGGCATTCGAGCAGGACATCAGGCCGCAGCCCGCGGACGTCGCCAACCTGGTGAAGGTGTGCAAGCGGAGTAACACGAATCTGCGGCTGGTGAACATCAGCCCGACATCCGTGCGCCTGACCTACTCGTCGATCCTCACAACGGTCACCTACGAGAAAGGCCTGCACCTCACGGACGGCCCCATCACCAAGTTGATTCTCGAACAGGCAGGGGCCGATGCTCTCGAGGTTCCCGGCCAGTGGCTGCTGCTGCCCAGCGGCGATTCGGCCGTGGTGACACTGGCGGCCGCAACCGTCCAGCTTCCTACCGTGGCTGCCGACGCGCCGCACGGCACCAAGGCCTTCAACGCCAGGACGCTCGGTTCACTGATCGAACAGCTGCCGTGGGACCAGATCGGCAAGCTGAACGGTGTGACGGCCAAGGCCGTGGCGTGCGTAGGCGGCGCGGCTGCCGCCGCAGAGAAACAGGATGCCCTGTTCGATGCCTACGTCAACGTGGCTCCCGACTGCTTCTCCATGGTCGAGGAGATCACGAAGGCGTGGAATGAGCGTGCTACCCGCCCTCCGAGCAACTCGGTGCTGCGCTCAGGGATCTCCAAGGCCGCGGCGGGCGGGACGGAGATCGCCACCAAGATCAAGCGGATTCCCCCGGCGCTGCTCCACTTCCGCTTCTGAAGTGCGCAGTAACCCCTGATCGACTTCCAAGTCAGCTTGCGTTCAAGAAGCATGAATTTCGGACTGCTGCGCGGACGAGATCGTCGCGCCCTGGATGTGCGAACCGATGACCCGTAGCCCACCTGGGTGCCGTCGAACACGGACGGGCGGTGATCGTCGCGGCGACCCCGGTCAGGTGCCCGGACCGTCGCGATCAGACCCGGCTTGACCTTCCATGGGTGCGGCACAGCCGCAAGACCTGGCTCATCGCCGGCGGCGCACCCGAGATCGCACTCCGACTACTCAACGACCTGCAGCGCCGGTGGCACGAAGCCGACCTCAACGTCAAAGCACACCCGACAGCACCTTGGCCATCCGAACGCCACGTCTCCAGACCACTTGCCACATAACCAATCCCGCTGCCCTCACACCGTCAGGGAGGGGCGCGACGATCACGCAGTCCAGCGACCAGCACACCGATCAAGCCGGAGAATCCTGCTCCAGAACTGCTCCACAGGGGCACCACAACACGATCAAAAGACGATCATCCAAGATCAACCCAGAACAGCAGAAAACCCGCCTGAACAGCGAATTCGCCAGATCAGACGGGCTCTACTTCAAGTGGAGCTGAGGGGACTCGAACCCCTGACCCTCACACTGCCAGAATGATCCACAAAGGACTCTTACCAGCGAAAACCCAAGTTCCCCAGGAAATGCAGTGTCGTTGAGTGCCATTCAGCGCCGTTCGGTGACGTCCAACTCCTTGCCGTGCTCCAGTTTCGCTCCACCACGTACAGTGTGAGACTCGCGCGACGTAACACGAAGCGCCTGCAACACAAGGGTTACAGAGCATCGACACCAACGTGGACACTTCGCCACACAAGGCTACTCCCGCCGCCATCAAAGTGCTGCCACGTCGGCCCCACGTTCTGTCCGCCCGAGCAGACTGTGCTGATCACTGATCTACGAGCCGGACTTCGACCGGAGCCAGCTCAACGGGCGTGCAGCTGGCGCAGGCCGTTGATGATCAGTTCCAGCCCGAAGGCGAACTCGTCCTCCAGCGGCACGGGCAACGAGTCCGCGACCGTGAGAGTGGCCGGAAACTCGGCGGACGACAGCTCGTGGAAATACGTCGACACCCGCTCTTGCTCAGCCCCGTTCCCGGAGCCGCCGAGCTGGATGGCAAAGCCGAGGACGTAGCGCGCGAGGGTCGCGTAGGCGCGCGCCGCGAGACTCGGAGACAGCCCGCCGTCGAGCAGGACGGCCAGGCAGCGTTCCCGCAGCATCATCGCGTTCGGGCCGATCGGCGTCTCTTCGATCAGCAAGGGTGCGACCTTGCGATGCTTGCCCAGCGTGTCGAACATCGTCTGGGCGAGCGCCTGACAGGCCTGGTCCCAGCTCATCTCCGCAAGAGCGCCGGAATCGAGTTCGACCTCGCCGAGAACGCGATCGACCACGTGACCGATCAGCACCGCCCGGTTGGTGAAGTGGCGGTACAGCGTGGCCGTGCCGGACTCGAGCCGTTGCGCGAGGCTCCGCATGGACAGGGCCTCAGCGCCTTCCTCGTCGACGAGCTGCAACGCCGTTGCGAGGATCCGGTCCAGCGGGACGGCGGGACGGCCACGTGAGCGCCGGGTGGATTCGGTGCCGTCGGCGGCAGGCAAAGACGAACTGGTCACACACATCAGTATCACCTCCGGTTGACACCTCCTACAATAATGGCAACACTGTAGCCATTATGAAGAGCAACCACACTCCCGCCTCCGACACCGAGATCGTCTCGGTGGACGGCCTGCGCGTTCACTACAAACGAGCAGGTCAGGGACCAACGGTGGTGCTGCTGCACGGCAGCGGGTCGTCGTTGGAGGGCTTCGAACGGGTGGCGGCGCTGCTGTCGTCGTCCTACGACGTGATTCGCCCGGACCTGCCGGGATTCGGGCGGACGGGGCCGCGACCCGACCGCGACTACCGCGTCCGGACGTACGCGCGAACGGTCGCCGACTTCATGACCGCGTTGCACGTGCCGCACTTCGCGGTGGCCGGGAACTCGTTGGGCGGCAACATTGCGTGGAACCTGGCGTTGGACGCCCCAGAGCGGCTCAACGGGCTGGTGCTCGTCAACGCCACCGGCTATCCGGAGAAGTCACTGCCCGCCGGGTTGAGACTCGCTCGGAATCCGCTGCTGCGCCCGGTGTTGCGGCGATGGCTCCCGCGCGGCGCGACCGAACGAGGGCTGCGTGAGGCGGTCGGCCCGAAGTCGTCGATCGTGGACGACGCCATGGTGGACCGGGTGTACGCGTTGACGAGTCGCCCGGGGAACCGGTCTGCGTTCGTCGACTTCGCCAACACCGACCAGCCGGACCGCAGCGGCGAGATCACGCGGATCAAGGTCCCGACGCTGGTGCTGCGCAGCGCCGAGGTCGACGGGCAGCATTTCGCCCGCGACATCCCCGGCGCCCAGGAGCGCGTGCACCCCGACGGCGGGCACCTGCTACCGGAGGAGTACCCGGACTGGGTGGCTGCGGCGATCGCCGAGTTCCTGCCCGCGAAGGAGGAGCGGCGATGAGGTACTTCGTCGCGTCCGATGAGGACATTCGACTCGACGCGACAACACGGCGCACACTGCGCGGCAGTTACGTCGAGCTGTCCGACGGTGTGACGCACTACGAGCTGGCCGGTCCCGAAGACGGCGCACTCGTCGTGCTCGTCGGCGGCATCACGATCCCGCTGTTCTACTGGGACAGGACCGCCGAGCAGCTGCACTCCCAAGGACTGCGCACCCTGGCCTACAGCGCCTACGGCCGCGGCGGTTCCGACCGGGTGCGCGTTACCTATGACGAGGCGTTGTTCGTCCGGCAACTGGCCGAACTGACTGCGGCCCTGGGTCTCACACCACCGTGGCACGTGGTCGGCACGTCGATGGGTGCGCTCGTCGCGATGGCCTACACGAACCGATATCCCGAAGCGGTGGCCACGCTCACCGTCGTCGGGCCGGCCGGCCTGGACCGACATCCCCTGCCGCAGCGGTTGCTGCGCAACGACTTCCTGAGCGGGTTCGTCGCCAGGCGCTTCGGCCGCAGGTTGCTGGAGGGGCACCTCGGGCACAACGTCCGCGACCCAGCGCTGTCCGCCGAGCTGGTCGCGATGGTGCGCGACGCCTACCGGTGCGAGGGCTCGCTCTACTCGTTCTTCCAGACTCTGCAGGACTTCCCGTTGTACGAGCGGCAGGAGCTCTTCCGACGGACGGGCGAGCTGGGAATCCCGGCCCTGCTCGTGTGGGGCGACGACGACCAGGTCACCCCGATCACCCATCTCGACACCGTCACCAAGCTGCTGCGGCCACGACAGACACACGTCATCACCCAATGCGGCCACATGGCCCCCTTTGAACGGCCTCACGACGTCAGCGATCTGCTCGCCTCGTTCGCCGTTCCCCACCCAGATCGGCTCTGACCATGAACGACCCCAACACCTCCCGAATCATCGACTTGCTGATCGCCGGTGCCGGCCCGACCGGCACCACGCTGGCGATCGACCTCGTGCGCCGCGGCGTGAACGTCCGCGTCATCGACAAGGCCCCGCACTCGTTCGAAGGCTCACGCGCCAAAGGCATCCAGCCGCGGACACTCGAGGTGTTCGACGACCTCGGCACGATCGACGAGGTCCTCGCGGGCAGCAGCGACTACCCGCGCCTGGGCATCCACCTGGGACCGGTCGCCGCACCGTGGCGCATGTTCCGCAACCGCGATCGCACCGCCGACGTTCCCTACCCGAACACCCGGCTGATTCCCCAGTACCGCACCGACAGCGTGCTGCACGACCGGCTCGAGCAGCTGGGCGGAAAGGTCGAGTACGGCCGGAAACTCGTCGAGTTCGTGCAGGACAGCAGGTTGGTCACCGCGACGGTGATCAGGGACGGCGACATCGAGAAGATCACGGCACGTTACCTCGTGGGAGCCGAAGGCGGTTCGAGCACCGTGCGCAGCCAGCTCGGCCTGAGCTTCCTCGGCACGACCGACGAACAGGACCGGATGCTGATCGTCGACGCGGTCACCACCGGTCTGTCCCGCGATCGCTGGCACATCTGGCCCGGCGTGAAGGGCCGGTTCGCAGGCGCCTGCCCGCTGCCGCACAGCGACCTGTTCCAGTGGATGATCCGTCTGGCGCCGGACGAGGAACCCCCGGTGGGAGTGGAGGCGATCACCCGGCGGATCCAGGCGCACACCCACAACCGGAACATCGAAGTGCACGACATCCGCTGGCGGTCGGTGTTCCGACCCAACATCCGCCTGGCGGAGGCCTACCGGCGCGGACGGGTCTTCCTCGCCGGCGATGCCGCGCACGTGCACACCCCCGCCGGCGCGCAGGGCCTCAACACCGGCATCCAGGACGCCTACAACCTCGGCTGGAAACTCGCCCAGGTCCTCGCCGGAGCCGACCCGCGGCTGCTGGACAGCTACGAGGCCGAACGCCTGCCGATCGCCGCAGGTGTGCTCGGCCTGTCCACGCAGAAGTACGAAGGCATCGCGAAGCTCGACCCGTCGAGCCTGCGCCGCGGCAAGGACGAGCAGCAGTTGTCACTGACCTACTACGGCGGCCCGCTCGCACCCACCGACTGCGACCGCACAACGACACTGCAGGTCGGCGATCGTGCGCCGGACGCCGAACTGCTCGGCACGGACGGCACACCGGTGCACCTGTTCGACACCTACCGGGGTCCCCACTTCACCCTCGTCGCCTACGGCCCGAATGCCGCCGCTACGAGCGATGAACTCAACTGGCCGGACACGGGTGCGCCGCTGCGGCGTGTCGTCGTCGATGCCGACGTCAAGGCCGACCACGTGCTCACCGATTCTCGGCACGACTTCCGCCACATCTACGGGCTCAAAGAGGACACCCTGCTGCTCATCCGTCCCGACGGCTACATCGGGCACATCGCCACCCGGAACTTCCTCACCTCGATCCAGACCACAGCCCGCGCGCTGACACCCGTGGCCCAGCAGGAGACCGCACGATGACCCGCATCCTGCTGCGCGGCGCGCAGGTGATCACCATGGCGCCGCACCGTCCCGACGCCGAACGCTGCGACGTCCTCATCGACGGCGACCGCATCGTCGGAGTTGGCGACGACCTCGACGACACCGGTGCGGAGATCGTCGACGTCACGGACCGGATCATCATGCCCGGCCTGGTCAACGCCCACCTGCACACCTGGCAGACCGCGCTGCGCGGCGTGGGCGTCGACTGGACGCTCGCGGACTACCTCGGTCGCATGCACGGCGCCGTGGCCAAGCACTACCACCCGGAAGACATGCGCGTCGGGACGTTCGCCGGCGCGCTGAGCCAGCTCGACCGCGGCACCACGACCCTGGGCGACTGGTGTCACAACACGCCCACGCCCGGACACACCGACGCGGCGATCGACGGCCTGCTGTCGTCCGGCATCCGCGGGGTCTTTCTGCACGGCACCCCGTATTCCGCCGCCGACGCGGCCCACCCCGTGAGTGAGATCGACCGGCTGCTCGACGGCCCGGCCGGCACCCACGCGTTGCTGACCTTCGGCTTGGCCGTCCGCGGCCCGCAACTGTCCACTCCGGACGTCGCGGTCACCGACTTCCGCGCGGCAGCCGAGCGTGGAATCGTCGTTTCGATGCACCAGAGCGGCGGAGTGCCAGGCCCGGGGTGGGAGGCGGTGAGGGCGGCCGGACTGCTGAGCCCTTCGACCAACGTCGTGCACGGCGCCGGACTCACCGACGAGTGGATCAAAATCCTGGTCGACGCGGGAGCGACCGTGACGTGCACACCGGAGAACGAGCTCGGCCAGGGCCACGGCTCCCCCGTCACCGGACACCTGCTCCAGCTGGGCGCCGCGCCGTCACTGGGCACCGACACCGACGCAGTCACCCCCGCTGACGTCCTCTCCGCCGCCCGGATCGCGCTCGCCCACCAGCGCGGCCGCGACCACGACCACCGGCGGCAGACCACCGGCGCGTTCTCCCTCACCGCGACGATCACCGCCAAACAGGCGCTGGCCTGGGCAACGGTCGAAGGCGCCCGAGCGCTCGGCCTGGACGACCGCGTCGGCAGGCTCGAAGCGGGCATGCAGGCCGACCTCGTCGTCATCGACGGCTCCGCGCCGAAGCTGTGGCCGATCACCGATCCGGTCGCGACGGCGCTCTACGCGAGTTCCGGCGACATCGAGGCGGTCATGATCGCCGGACGCTGGCGCAAACGACAGCACACCCTCGTCGACGTCGACCTCGACGCCCTGCGAGAACAACTCCAGGAATCCGCGGACCACCTCCTGCCCAACCTCGTGGACTGACCGCTGTTGTGCGCCTGCTAGCGCCTGTTCGCGGTGCCGGTGACCAAGTCACCGGATTTCGTGACGACATACGAGATCCGCACGCCGCTCCGGAGTTGGAAGGTGAACGTGGTTCTCTCTGCCTGAAGTGACCACAGGGGTTGCTTGCGGTGGAAGGATGTCGGTGCTCTGGATGAAGAGCACCGATGCCTCCAACGCCGGGGTAGAGCTCTACGCGGCGATCCGCCGGGTTGCCCGTGCCGGGCTGTCCGGGCGTGCGTTGGAACGCAAGTACGGCGTCGGGCGGCGCACAGTGATCATGGCGGCGGCGTCGGCCTGGCCGTAACCGCGCAAGAAGCCGCCGCCGCGGCCGTCGTCCGGTGCCGCCCCGGCCAGGACTGACATTCCACGGGCTACGGCACAGCCACAAGACCTGGCTCATTTCCGGCGGTGTGCTCCTGAGATCGCCCAAGCCCGCCGACTCGGCCACCACCTGCCCAACCGCGTCACCGAGGTCAACTCCCACGTCGCCCCCGAAGTCGAACTCCGACTCCTCAACGACCTACAACGCCGCTGGCACGAAGCCGACCTCAACGTCAAAGCACACTCAACAGCACCATGGCCAACCGAACGCCACGTGTCCGGACCGCTTGCCGCGTAACAAAGCTATGCCCCTCACACCGTTAGTGAGAGGGGCGCGACGATCACCCAGGCCAGCGACCAGCACGACGATCAAGCCGGAGATTGCTCTCCAGATCTGCTCCATAGGGGCACCACAACACGATCACCGAAGATCAACCCCAGAACAGCAAGAAACCCGCCTGACCAGCGAAAATCGCTTGATCAGACGGGCTCTCAATTCAAGTGGAGCTGAGGGGACTCGAACCCCTGACCCTCACACTGCCAGTGTGATGCGCTACCAGCTGCGCCACAGCCCCTTGAAGGTCCACGTTCTCGGCGGGTTTCCCCGTCGTTCTCGTGTGGCAATACCGTACATCAAGAGGTCCACGAGATAAAAATCGGGGGTATCCAAACCCCATTCAGGCTGGTAGGACCGGGTGATGACCGCCGGAGCGCCGTTCGACCCGAAGATCGAGTGCATGGACCCCGAGGCCCGTCGCGAGCTGCAGGAACAGCGCCTGCGGGGCCTCGTCGACAGGCTTCTCGGCACGGACAACTTCCAGGGTCGCAAGATCAGGGAAGCCGGGGTGACGCGCGGCACAGACGTCACGCTCGACGAGATCCACCTGCTGCCGACGATCAGCAAGCAGGACCTGTGGGACCACTACCCGTTCGGGCTGCGGATCGCGCCCGAGGAAGAGATCGTGTGCGTGCACGGGTCGTCGGGCACCGGGGGGCGGCCGACGCTCATTCCCTACACCGCCAACGACATCGAGATCTGGGCCGAGGTCATGGCCAGGGCTCTGCAGGGGGCCGGGGCCACCACGAGATCGACCATCCACAACGCTTACGGCTATGGGCTTTTCACCGGCGGGCTCGGGGTGCATCACGGCGGCCTCAAGCTGAAAGCCACGGTCATCCCCATGTCGGGTGGCATGACGGAGCGGCAGATCAGGCTCATCGAGGACCTGAAGCCGGACATCCTTTGCTGCACACCGTCCTACGCGCTCAGGCTCGCGGACGACCTGCAGGAAACCAGCATCAAGGTCGGCATCTTCGGCGCCGAGCCGTGGACCGAGGAGATGCGGCAGGAGATCCAGCAGCGACTGAACATCAGGGCGCTGGACATCTACGGACTGTCCGAAGTGATCGGTCCCGGTGTGGCGTGCGAATCCCTTGACTCCGAAGGGCTTCTGAACATCGCCGAGGACCACTTCTACCCGGAGACCGACCAGGGCGAGCTCATCTTCACCACGCTCACCAAGACCGGCATGCCGCTGCTGAGGTACCGCACGGGCGACATCGCAAGCCTCCACGGCCCCGCCGGCCAACGCACGCTCAGGCGAATGAGCAAGCTCAAGGGCCGCAAGGACGACATGCTCATCATCCGCGGCGTCAACGTCTTCCCGACGGAGATCGAGGCGGTCGTCCTGGAACACGCGAGCCCGCACTACCTGATCGTCGAGGACCGCCGCACGACCACGGCACAGCTGCACGTGGCGGTCGAGTCCACACAGGACATCAAGCGGAAACTGGGCCAGGACCTCAAGGAACGACTGGGCATCACGTGCCAGGTCCACGTCCTCGAACCCGGGAAGCTGCCGCGCACGGAGCAAGGAAAAGCACAACGCCTGGCCCGATGGACTCAGGGCCAGGCGCCGATCGACGGACTCACTTAGTCAGGTCGGACAACCAGTTCTTGTTGTCGAGGTCGACGAGCTTGCCACCCGAAGCGACGCTGGGCGTGCCGCGGAAGCGGCCCGTCTCAGGATCCTTCAGCACCGGGTCGTTGCTGGTCTGCGTCATCAGCTCGTCCAACGAGGACTTGTAGGTGTTGTTGCGCACGCAGGACTCGAAGCCGGACGACGTGATGCCGAGGTCCTTGCCCAGCTGGATGAGCTGGTCCGCGGTGTAGCCCGCTTCGCCTTCCTCCGGCTGGGCGCTGAACAACGCCCCGTGGTAGGCGTTGAACTTGCCCTCGTCGGCCACGCACAGGCCCGCGTTGGCCGACAGCGAGGAGTAGCCCGCGGGCTTCGAGAGGCGGTCCAGCATCGGCAGGATGTGGTAGCGGAGCTTGATCTTGCCGTCCTCGACCGCCTTCTTGATGTCGGCGCCGTAGGTCTTTTCGAACGTGCCGCAGATCGGGCAGAGGAAGTCCTCGTACACGTCGACCGTCACGCCGGCGGAATCCTTGCCGACCAGCACGGTGTTGCCGTCGCGCACGGCGGGCGCCGAGATGATGTGGTCGGCCGAGGTCTGCGGGATGGCGCCGGTCGCGGACGTGGACGGCTTCATCTGTTGGAAGACGACGTAGCCGATGACGGCCAGGGCGAGCACCGCCACCACGGCGATGCCGGCGATGACCTTGGTCCGGTCGGAACCGGAGCTCCTAGCCTGGGCCACCGCACGCGCGGCCTGCTTCTTCTTCCGCGCATTGCGCTCTGCTCCACCCACGGCGACGAGGGTAGCGACACAAACTAAAAGAAAGCTGAGTACGCAATCACGCTTCCGGGTGGCGTGGCTTGCCGCCCACCCGCGAACCGGTCGGGATCTCGGCGCTTTCGTCGAGGCAGCCGCACTCCGACGCCACCGCGGCGGCCGTGTGCTCCTCCTCGTGTGTGGGCAGGGTCTCGGGCGCGACGAACCAGAAGCCGACCGCGAGCAGCAGTGCCAAACCGGTGATGGCGAACGACGCTTCGAAACCGAACGAGTCGGCCAGCAACCCGGCGCACATCGGGCCGATGATCGCGCCCAGGTCGGTCACCATCTGGAAGCCCGCGAGAACAGGACCGCCCTTGCCCTTGGCGCCGATCACGTCCGCCACCACGGCGTTCTGCGGCGGGTTCAGCAGGCCGGCACCCATGCCCGCGACCAGCGACAACGCCATGAACGTCCACATGTCACCGGAGAAGCCCATCCCCACCGTCGCAAGGCCGCTCACGATCAGCCCGGCGATGGCGACCGGCTTGCGGCCGCGGGTGTCGGCGATCTTGCCGGACAGGAACAGCATCGAGGCGTTGCCGGCCGCGAACACCGACATCGAGATGCCCGCCACGGCCGCGCTGTGGTGCAACGCCTCGATGACGAACACCGGCACCAACGAGATCCGCACGCCGAACACGGCCCAGCCGTTCGCGAACCCGGAAGCCAGCGCGGCCCGGTAGGTCGGGTGCAGCACCGCCTCACGCACCGACATCGGCACGTCGGTGTTCGTCTTGTCGAGAGCAGCGAGAGTCGAACGACGCAGGAAGAACCAGACCACGAACGCCGCGAGGCACAGCATCGCGCCGTACGACACGAACGGCACCCACAGCCCCAAAGGCACCAAACCAGCGCCAACGATCGGCCCGCACACGTTGCCGACGAGGAACCCGGCCGCCCACAGCCCGGACGCGCGGCCACGCATCGGCGCCGGTGTGATGCGAATCAAGAGGCCCAGAGCGGCCACCGTGAACATCGTCGACCCGATACCGGCCAACGCACGCCACCCCAGCATCTCGGGGTAGCTCGACGAGAAGCCGGACAACGCCGTGCCGAACGCGACGATCAGGATGCCGACGATGTAGACGCGAGGCTCGCCGAACTTGTTGACCAACCGGCCGCTCACCGGCGCGAAAGCCAGCCGCACGAAAGCAAAAGTGCTGATCAGAGCTGCAACAGCGGTATGCCCGACGCCGAACGACGCCGCGTACACCGGCAGCACGGGCGCCACGATCCCGAACCCGATGGCGATGATGAAGCTCGCCGCGACCAGAACCCAGACCTCGACCGGTAACCGCTCGCGCACCAGACCTCCCTTAGCCCTGCTAAGGATATGTCACGCGGCAACTAAATAACTCAGTCGAGCAGCTCATCCACTCTGCGTACATATGCCGTTACGGGATACGCCGCGACGAACCCGCACGCCTCGGCGAACCGCTCTCCCGGACCCTCGTCGACCTGCGAAGCGACCAACGAAGCACCGGCGGAACGCAGAGCCGCCGCAGCAGTCACCACCAACGACCGCCCAACGCCCCGACGCCGCCGCGCCGGCCGTACGACGCACTGCTCGACCAGCCCCACACCGCGCTCGGCGAACCCCGACACGAATCCGCCGATCCGATCGCCGTCGTCCACCACCAGCAGCAAACACCGCGGATCGTCCAGTCGATGCCCGAGCCACTTGGCCAATCGCGCCCGGTTGCCCACGAGCTCGTCGGACAGCAGCTCGACGATCCCCGGCAGATCCGCGTCAACAGCCCGTCTGACCTCCGCAGACGCCGAAGCACGCCCGCGATGGACCACGGTCAGGAGCTCCTCGACCGCGTACCAGCCGGAGTCGTCCGCGATCCCCTCGATCTCGTCCACGGTCGTCGGCGACGCGTAGACAACGGCCTCCGCACGCCCCACGTCCGCGAACGTCTGCTCGAGCTGCAGCAACGTCGACGCGACCTCCACCGACGTCCCGTCCAGCGCGCAGCCGAAGTTCCCGGACGGCAGCGGGTTCTCGCGGTTGATCACCACCGCCGCACACCCGACCCGGCCGACCTTGCCGTACCGCACGGCGCCGGACGCCAGCCGAGCCCCTTCGACGAGGATCGCCAGTGACCGCGACTCGTACGGGTCGAGCAGCTCCGGGTCGTCGGGATCGCGCAACGGGTCAACCATGACACCAACCCTGACACACTGAACGACGTGCACCTGCCCGATCTCCCGGTGAAGTCCGTCCTACCGGAACTCCTCAAAGCCCTCGACGACCACGGCTCAGCCGTTCTCGTCGCCCCACCGGGCACGGGCAAGACCACGCTCGTCCCGCTGGCACTCGAAGGCCACCTCGAAGGCAAGGTCGTCGTCGCCGAGCCGCGCAGGATCGCCGCGCGAGCCGCCGCCGCACGCATGGCGAGCCTGCTGGGCGAACCCGTCGGCCACACCGTCGGCTATTCGGTCCGAGGCGACCGCAAGACGAGCAGGCACACCCGCATCGAGGTCGTGACCAGCGGACTCCTGGTCCGCAGGCTCCAGCACGACCAGGAGCTGAAGGGCGTCGGCACGGTCCTGCTGGACGAGTGCCACGAACGCCATCTCGACGCCGACCTGCTCCTCACCCTCCTCCTGGACGCCAAAGCAGGCCTGCGCCCGGACCTCAAGCTCCTGGCGACGTCCGCGACCGTTGCCGCACAACGACTCTCCGACCTGCTCAACGCGCCGGTCCTGCACACCGAGTCGCGCATGTACCCGACGGAGATCACCTACGTCCCGCCCGCCCGCAACGAGCACATCGAGACCACCGTCGCCAGAGCCATCAACAAAGCTCTGTCCGAAGTGGACGGCGACGTGCTCGCGTTCCTGCCCGGCGTACGAGAGATCAACCGCACGGCGAGCATGCTCAACGCGGAAACCGTGATCCTGCACGGCCAGCTCAGCGCCCAGACCCAGGACGCGGCCCTCAAACCCGGCAAGCACCAACGCGTGGTGCTCGCCACCAGCATCGCCGAGTCCAGCCTCACCGTCCCCGGCGTCAGAGCGGTGGTGGACGCCGGGCTGGCCCGAGTGCCACGAGTCGACCACCGGCGAGGCCTGGCCGGTCTGACCACGATCCGCGTCTCCCAAGCCGTCGCCGAGCAACGCGCCGGCCGAGCCGGACGTGAAGCCCCTGGCCGGGTCTATCGCTGCTGGCCGGAGCACGAGCACTCCACGCTCCCCCGCTACCCAGAGCCGGAGATCCGCACGGCCGACCTGACCAGGCTCGCCCTGGAGCTCGCGGTCTGGGGCACCCCGGACGGTGAGAACCTGAGCTGGTGGGACGCCCCGCCGGAAGGCGCCCTCAAAGCAGCCCAGGAAACCCTGAACGCCATCGGCGCCCTGGAACCGGACCGCCGCGACAAGATCGCCAGCGTCGGCCTGCACCCCAGGCTCGGCCGCGCGCTCATCGACGGCAGCGAACTGGCCGGTAACCGCACGGCAGCCGAAGTCGTGGCACTGCTGGACGACAGCTCGCACCCCAGCACGGACGACCTGGCCACGGCGTTGAAGAACCCGGGCAAGTGGCGCCAGGAAGCCAAGAAACTCGAAAAGCTCGGCACCAACCCACATGGCAACGGCGACCCGGCGCTGGTGGTCGCCCTCGCCTACCCGGAACGCCTCGCGAAACGCAGGTCCAAGAACAGCAACGTCTACCTGATGGCCAACGGCACGGCCGTCGAACACACGAACTCGCACAACCAGTGGCTGGCGGTCGCGATCGCCGACCGCGAACCGGGCAGCAAGCACGGCCGCGTCCGCCTCGCCGCCCCCGCCGACGAAGACCTCGCCGTCACCGCCGCCGCAGCGCTCGTCCACACGGAGGACGACATCCGCTGGAACGGTGACGTCATCGCGAACAGCGTCCGCAAGCTCGGCGCGATCACCCTCGACGAACGCCCGCTCAACGACCTCGCCAAGTCGCAGCAGGCACTCCGCCTCGGCCTCGAACAAGAAGGCCTGCAACTGCTCAAGTGGACCGATGCCGCCAAACGCTTGCGCGAACGCATGGCTTTCCTGCACCGCACCCGCGACTGGCCGAGCGTCGACGACGAGAACCTGATCCGCGCGATCGACCTCGGCAAGGCCAAGAAACGCGGTGACCTGGCCAAAATCGACACCGTCACCCTGCTGCGAAACCTGCTGCCGTGGCCGGAAGCGGCGGAGTTCGACCAGCTCGCGCCGGAACGCATCGGCCAGGGCAAGGTCGACTACACGGGCGACGAACCCGCTCTCCACGTCCGCATCCAGGACGCCATGAAGTGGGCCGACACGCCGAAGATCGCGGGAGTTCCGGTGGTCGTGCACCTGCTCTCCCCGGCAGGCCGTCCCACCGCCGTGACCAGCGATCTGAGGTCCTTCTGGCGCAACGGCTACCTGCGGGTGCGCAGTGAGCTGAAGGGCAGGTATCCGAAACGGTTCGCGCAGCTGGTCCTGCTCACGCCGTCACCGTGCTATGTGGACGATGGCGACTACCGCGGCGGCTTCAGCCGCGAGGACGTCGACGAG